>JALVUH010000048.1 GCA_027035735.1 Nautiliaceae bacterium | reverse complement strand
AATCTTTCAAGTAGAGTTGTAAAGCCTGGAATTAAACTTCAAGAATTGCCTCCTGTTGAGATAAAAGAAAAAGTTTTTGAAGTTGATGATTTAGAAAAATATACACAAGAACTTTTCAAGAAAAAATATGAAAATAGACTTAGGCAAAAAAAAGAATCAATTTTAAATAGAATTAATAAAAAAATAAAAGAAATTGAAAAAAAATTAAATTCAATTGAAAATAAAGATAAGCTTTTAGAAAAATCACAAAAATATAAAACTTTTGCAGATGTTGCTATGGCTAATTTATATAAAATAAAACCATTTGAAAAAGAATTTAAAACAAAAGATTTTGAAGGAAGAGATATAACAATTCCTGTGCCTAATCTTAAAAATATTAGGGAAATTGGGAATTACTATTATAAACTATCTAAAAAAATGAGACAAAAAGCAAAAAATATAGAAATTGAAAAAAATTATTTAAAAGAGCAATTAAATTTTCTTAAAAATTATAAAAAATTGGTTGAAAATGCTACTAATTTGGCAGAACTTAATATCTATAAACCTACTAAAAAAGAGAAAAAAGAGGATGAAAATATTGCTAAATTTATGTATGATGATTATATGATTTTGGTTGGTAAAAATGAAAAAGGAAATATTAAATTATTAAAACAAGCAAATGCAAATGATTATTGGCTTCATATCAAGAATTATCCAGGAGCACATGTAATCATAAAAAATAATAAACTCCAAATTCCACAAAAAGTAATTCAAAAAGCGGCAAAATTAGCTGTTGCTTTTAGTGGTAAAGATGAGGGTGAAGTTGATTATACTAAAAGGAAATTTGTAAAAGTTAAAGAAAAAGCAAATGTAGAATATGGAAAATATTCAACTATAAAAGTTAAAGTAGATTAGCATTTGTCCCGATTAATTTTATGTTACAATTAAAAAAGGATTTAAAATGGGACTAATTGGAGAAGTGACATTAATTAATCAAAATATGCATGTTCCTTCAATAGTAGCAGCGGATCATGTAGCAAGAGAAATAGTAAGCGAAGAGATAAAAAAAATTTCAGCAAAAGAAAAAGAAGATAAAATAGAAAAAATAAAAGAAGTAGAAAAAATAGAAAAAATTTTGCCAGAAGATGATTCAAGAGAAGAAGTAGAAAGAGAAATTAAACATTTAGATATAAAGGTATAAAATGAAAGAAAGATTAATCACATCAATTGTATTAGTTGTATTTTTATTAATTGTAGGATTGATTAATAATATTTATCTTACAAATTTAGTAATATCAATAATTACAATTTTGGGTATGTTTGAAGCAAAAAAATTATTTAATATTGAAGATGAAAGAGTTTTTTATTTTTTATCTGTATTAGCTATTTTGGCTATTTTTGCAAATCCTATTTTAGTAGCGGTTATAGGAGTAATAGCGGTTGCTGGATATATTGCATTTTATCAAAAAGAGCTTAATTTAGTATCTTTATCTCTTTATCCATTTTTATCTCTTATGATTTTAGAAGAACTTTATTTAAAAGCTGGAATAAGAAGTATTGTTTGGCTTATTGTAATAATAGCTTTAACTGATTCTATGGCTTATGTGATTGGTAAAAATTTTGGTAAAAAATTTATAGATATGCAATTTTCTCCTACTTCACCAAATAAAACATGGGAAGGTGTACTTGGAGGAATAGGAAGTGGAAGTATAATAGGAGCATTTGTAGGAATGATGTTTTTTGATTTTTTTACTTCGTTAATTATTTCTTTTGTTGTAAGTATTGCAAGTGTATTTGGAGATTTGTTTGAGAGTTATTTAAAAAGAAAAGCAGGAGTTAAGGATAGTGGTAATATTTTACCAGGACATGGAGGAATTTTGGATAGGATTGATGGATATTTATTTGGTGCGCCTTTGCTTTGGGCATTATTTTTTGCTATAGGAAATATATGATACTTTTGGGAAGTACAGGAAGTATAGGCACAAATACGCTTGAAATTGCAAGAAGATATAATCTAAAAATAGAAGCTTTAGTAGCTGGAGAGAATTTTGAGCTTTTAAATAAGCAAATAAAAGAGTTTAGGCCAAAATATGTAGTTGTAAAAGATAAAGAAACAGCAAAAAAAGTAAATTTTAATAATTGTTTATATGGTGAAGAAGCTATTTTAGAAGTAATTGAAAAGTCTAATTCTAATTTGGTAGTAAATGCTCTTGTAGGAGAAGCGGGTCTTAAGCCAACGCTTAAAGCCCAAGAACTTAATAAAAAAATAGCACTTGCAAATAAAGAATCTTTAGTAATTGCCGGTAAATTTATAGATACATCAAAAATCACTCCTATAGATAGTGAACATTTTGGACTTTGGTATCTTTTAAAAGATAAACAAAATTTTTCTAAACTTTTTATTACAGCTAGTGGAGGAGCTCTGAGGGACTGGCCTATAAAAAGAATAAAAAATGCTAAATTAAAAGATGTTTTAGCTCATCCAAACTGGTCTATGGGAGTTAAAATTACCATAGATTCAGCTACAATGGTAAATAAACTTTTTGAACTTCTTGAAGCAAAATGGCTTTTTAATACTACTAATATTGATGCTTTTATTGAAACAAAATCAATTATTCATGCTTTAGTTGAGTGGAGAGATGGAAGTACTACAGCCCATATTTCTAAAACGGATATGAAACTTCCAATTGCTTTTGCTATTTTAGATGAGGTAAAAGATGAGATTTTAAAACCTGTAAATTTACTTGAAGTTGGTAATTTAGAATTTAGAAAAATTGAAAAGAAACGTTATCCTGTGTGGGAGATAAAAGATTTACTTTTAGAAAAAAGTGATTTAGGAATTGTAATAAATACTGCAAATGAATATGCAATTTCTAAATTTTTAAAAGAAGATATTAGTTTTTTGGATATTAGTAATATTATTTTAAAGAGTATTAAAAAATTTGAAAATATAAAAATAGATTGTATTGATGATATTTTTGTAATAAAAAAAGAGATATTAAATTATTTGAAAGGTTAAATTTGAGAGTTATTCTATTTGATTTGGATGGGACATTAATAGATTCTACTGAGGCTATTTTGGAAAGTTTTGATATTGCTTTTAGAGCATTTAATAAAGAGACTCCAAATGAAAAGGAAATAAAAAAGTTAATAGGTCTTCCTCTTGATATAATGTTTGAAAGATTAGGAATTAGCAGAGATAAAGTATGGGATTTTGTAGATGAATATAAAAAACATTATAGAAAAATATCTACTCAAAAAACAAAGCTTCTGCCTTTTGCAAAAGAAGCTGTAATTGAAGCGAGTCAATTTGCAAGACTTGGAATTGTTACTACGAAAACGGCAAGATATTCAAAAGAGTTAATGGAGCATTTTGGATTGATGGATTATTTTGAAGTTTTAATAGGTAGAGAAAATGTAGAAAATCCAAAACCTCATCCTGAGCCAATTCTTAGAGCAATTCATGCTATGAATGCAAAAAAAGAAGCTACTTTTATGATAGGAGATACTTGTCTTGATATGGTTAGTAGCAAAGAAGCAGGAGTTTTTGGTGTAGGAGTTATTGGAGATTATACTCCAAAAAATGAACTTATAAAATGTGCTGATATTGTAAAAAAAAATGCACTTGAAGCTGTAAAATTTATAAAAAATGTTGAGTAGAGTATTAGTTTTTTTTCAATTTTTATTTTTAGCATTATTATTTTTTCCTTCTAAAGTTTCTAATTTTTGGGGATTAGTAGTTTTTGTTATTGGATTTATTATAGGAATTATAGCTGTAAATACTCATCCTAAAAATAATTTTAATATAAGACCAGATATAAAAGAAAATTGTATTCTTATAACTAATGGAATTTATTCTTATATAAGACATCCTATGTATTTATCTGTTATTTTAATGGGACTTGGAATGGCTATATTTTTTAATACTTTTTTTAAATGGATTATTTTTATCTTATTGGTTTTAGTAATGCTTGTTAAAATGTTTTATGAAGAAAAGCTTTGGAGTAAAAATAAATGTTATAAAGAATATATGAAAAAAACAAAAAGATTGATTCCTTTTGTTTTTTAACGTTTCCAGAAATCTTTATAAAATAGAATAATTACGGTAAAACATTCAAGTCTTCCTATAATCATTCCAATTGAAAGTATTATTTTTTGAAGAGGTGTAAAAAATGCAAAGTTATCAGCAGGTCCTACAAGTCCAAATCCAGGTCCAATATTTCCAACACTTGCAAGAGCCGCACTTATAGAAGTTAAAGCATCATATCCACTTGCAAAAAGATAAAGGGCAATAATTGCATTTGTCAAAATATATAAAAAGAAAAATGCACCAACATGACTTAATACATTTGCATTTATAGGGGTTTTATCCACTTTTATTGAAAAAATGGCATTAGGAAATAAAAATTTTTTAATTTGATATTTTAAATTTTTAAACATTACTACATATCTAATTACTTTGATACCTCCAGCCGTACTTCCTGCATTTCCGCCTACAAGCATTGCTATAAAGATTATTGCTATAGCTAAATGTCCCCATTGAGAATAATCAAGTGTAGCAAATCCTGTAGTACTGATAACAGAAGAAATAGTAAAAAATGAGTTTGTCATAGAGAAAAATAGGGAATCTTTAGATGAAAAATAATGCACAAACCCTAATGCCAAAGACAATAAAATAAAAACTATTAAAAACCATTTTACTTCTTCACTTTTATATCCACTAAAATCTCCTTTTAATGCTTTATAATGAGCTACAAAATTAAGAGCAGAGATGGTCATAAAAAATGTAGTAGTCCAAAGAATTAAAGGATTGTGAATCCAATATCCAAGAGATGCATCTTTTGTAGAAAATCCTCCAGTTGAAATAGTTGCAAATGCATGATTTATTGCATCAAACCAATTCATTCCTTCTATTTTAAGCAATGCAATATTTAAAATTGTAATTAATGCATAAACTTTCCACAAATTTGCAGCGGTATTTTTTAATTTTGGAGTTATTTTAGTAGCGCTAATTCCTGTTGATTCTGATTTAAAAAGAGCTAGAGATGCAGTTGGATTTATCATTGCTATAATACCAATTCCTAATACTATTATACCCATACCTCCAAGCCAATGCATTGTACTTCTAAGCATTAAAGTAACTTTTGGTAAATCGGATATGTGAGTATAAATAGTAGCTCCTGTAGTAGTAAATCCACTAACACTTTCAAAAAATCCATCTACAAAACTAACTCCAGAAGTTACCATCAGTGCTCCAGCACCTATAATCCCTCCTAAAATCCATACTAAATTTACGCTAAGTATGGCTTCTTTTATAGTTAAATCAAGTTTTACTTTGTAAAGTATAAAATATAAAAATAAAAAAAACAATGTGCATAAAATATAATATTCAATAAAATATTCATTATAATAAATAAATGATGTTATAAGAGGAATTATAAATCCTGCTTGTATTACAAGACCTATTAAAGCTAAAAATTTGATAATTTTAGCTATAGATCTTCTATCCATGATTTGCTCCCTAAAGTAAAATAAAATACTATATCATTTGGCAAAACTGTAAATTCTCCATTTACTTCTATTAATTTATTATCTCTTAAAACCAATACTTTACAATTTTCTTTTGGAGGTTTAATTGTTTTTTCCATAAATATTTTTTTAATATAAGCTTTTGCTTTAAACCCTACAAATAATTTTTCAAATATAATTTTTTCACTATCAATTTTTTCTAAAATTTTATATACAGTAGCCATTTTAGGTCCTCTTACAATTGGTAGATGTAAAGAGTTCATAATAGAGTGATAGTAAGGATTGTTATTAATACAAATAGTTTTTTTGATACCATATTTTTTTGCAATTAATGATTTTAAAATATTTTTTTCATCAGAAGAAGTAGCTGCAATTGAAATATCATTATTTTGTAAATTTTCGCTTATAAATAGATTGGCATCATCAAATGATTCGTTAATTATCATAATTTCTTCATCAAGTTTTTTTGCAGCTTTATATGCTAAGTTGCTATCTGATTCAATAATTGTTATATTTAAATCTAAAGATTTTAAAGTATTTGCTATTTCTATCCCTAATTCATTTGCTCCAAAAATTAAAATATTTTTAATTTTTTCAGGTTGATTTGGAGCTAATTTTTTTAAAATCTCTTTTAATGAATCAATATCTCCTATTAAGTAGATTAATTCATTTTTATTTATTTCTTCTTTATTAAAATAGATATTTTCTTTATCATCTACTATAGCTATAACTTTTACTTTATCAGATTCAATTTCATTAATTTTTATATCTATTTCACTATTTACAGATACCAATATTTTATCAGTAAACGCTAAATCTTTAATATTATTGGCTTGGGGTAGATGAATTAATTTTTGGATGTTTAAAACAGGAATAGTATTTGAATAAATCATATTTTCAATTTCTAATTTTTCAGCTATTGAAGTTAGAGAGTAAGAAGTATTATGAATTCTTAATATTTTTATATTTACTTTTGTAAAATCATCAATAAGTGCGGAACTTAGTAAATTAACTTCATCATTATCACTTACACCAATAAAATAATCATACTCTTTTTCTAAATTTTCATATGTTAAAGCATCTCTTAAATCTCCTAAAATACATAAAACATCAAGAGATTCATTTATAAAATTTATTTTGTTTTCATCTTTTTCAATAATAGTAATATTATGTTTTTGGTGTAAGAATTTTGCTATATTATAGCCTACTTTTCCACCACCAGCAATTAAAATATTCATATATACTCCTTATTTTAAATAATAATTATAAACTATTTTATTACAAAATGTAACAAGTGCATAAAAAAATTTCTTATTTTTTTTGCTAGCAGGAAAAAAGATAAATTTTATGCTATATTAATAATACTTTAAGCTGTTTTTAGTTAAAATACGAAAAAAAGGATTAATATGTTACAAATTAGATGGCATTCACGCGCAGGACAGGGGGCTGTAACAGGAGCAAAAGCTTTAGCTGATGTTATGGCTAGAACTGGAAAATATGTTCAAGCTTATTCGGTTTATGGTGCAGAAAAAAGAGGTGCTCCTATGACTGCATATGATAAAATTGATGATAAGCCAATTTTAGACCATTCAAAATGGATGACTCCAGATTATGTATTGGTGATTGACCCTTCACTTGTATTTCAAGAAGAGATAGTTGATAATACTACAGATGATACTATTTTTATAGTAACTTCTCATATGGATAAGGATGATTTATTAAGTATTGCAAAACATCTTCAAGGTAAAAAAGTTTATGTGATTGATGCTATTAAAATATCACAAGAAGAGATTGGTAGAGCGATTCCAAATACTCCAATGCTTGGAGCATTTATTAAAGTAAGTGGAATTATCCCATTTGAAGACTTTTTAACTTCAATTGAAGATATTCTTTCAAAATTCCCAAGAAAAATTATTGATGGAAATTTAAGAGCTATTAAAAGAGCTTATGAAGAAGTAAAATAAGGAGAAATTATGGCTACACCAAAAGAGATGATGACAACGTGGGATAAAATTCAACCAGGAGCGGTTCTTCCTTCATTTGAAGATCCTGAAAAAAAGATAAGAAGTAAATTTAATTCATACAATTATAAAGTTGCAGATTGGAGAGTTGAAAAACCTGTATTTAATAGAGATTTATGTATTGATTGTGATTTTTGCTGGGTAAGTTGTCCTGATAGTTGTTTTATAGTAGAAGAAGTGGTAAATAAAAGAGGTAAAAAACAAGCAAAAATAGTTGGAATTAATTATAATTTATGTAAAGGTTGTGCGGTTTGTGTAGATGTATGTCCTACGCCTATTAAATCGCTTTTAATGTTCCCTGAATTTGTGGATAATGACGAGGCATTAAAACAATGGCCTACAAAAGATAATAAATAAAGGAAAGAGTATGGCTGAAAGATATGAATTAAAACAAAAGGAAGTTTGGGATGGGAATATGGCTGCAAGCCATGCCCTAAGACAAGCACAAGTGGATGTAGTAGCAGCTTATCCTATTACTCCATCAACTCCAATTGTTCAAAATTATGCGCAATTTTTAGCTGATGGATATGTGGATGGTGAATTTGTAATGGTAGAATCAGAACATTCTGCTATGAGTGCATGTGTAGGTGCTGCAGCAGCGGGTGGAAGAGTTGCAACTGCAACTTCATCTCAAGGTTATGCATTAATGGTAGAAGTTTTATATCAAGCAAGTGGTATGAGACTTCCAATTGTTATGACTGTAGTAAATAGAGCACTTGCATCTCCATTAAATATTCATGGAGACCATGGAGATTTATATTTAGGTAGAGATGCTGGATGGATTCATTTAATAGCTAATAATCCTCAAGAAGCATATGATATGACTTTATGTGCATTTAAAATTGCAGAAGATGAAAGAGTTAGACTTCCAGTTACAACTAACCAAGATGGATTTTTAGTATCACATACAGCTCAAGTGGTAGAACCACTTCAAGATGAAGTTGCATACAAATTTATTGGTGATTATAAACCAATGAATCCTATGCTTGATACAAAAAATCCTGTAACTTATGGAGCTCAAACAGAAGAAGAGTGGCATTTTGAATTTAAAGCAAGCCAACATAAAGCATTAATGGAATCTCCTGTAGTAATTGATGAAGTTTTTGAAGCTTTTGAAAAACTTACAGGAAGAAAATATAATAGAGTTGAAACATATAAACTTGATGATGCTGAAATTGCACTTGTTATTATGGGAAGTGCATATGAAACTGCAATGGTAGCAGTAGATAAAGCAAGAGAGGAAGGTATAAAAGTAGGGCTTCTTATGCCAAGAACTTTTAGACCATTCCCTTATAATGAAATTGCTGAAAAATTAAAAAATGTAAAAGCTATTGCAGCACTTGATAGAAATGCTCCAATGGGTGCAATGGGTGCATTATATAATGAAGTATCAGGTGCTCTTGCAGCTAATGGTCAAAGTGCGATTATGACAAATTATATTTATGGACTTGGTGGAAGAGATATTACTGCTGAACATATATTAGAAGTTATTAAAGAAACTGAGAAAAATGCAAAAGCTGGAAAAAGAGTAACTGACTTACAAGGTTTCATAAACCTTAGAGGTCCTAAGTTATCATTTAATTAAGGAGTTTATATGAAAAATATTGGAAATTTAAAAGAATTTGCTTGTACTCCTGATAGATTTAACGGAGGACATAGATTATGTCCTGGGTGTGCGCATGGTATGATTGTTAGAGAAGTAGTAAATGCAACTGATGATGATTTAGTAATTTCAACTGCTACAGGATGTCTTGAAGTATGTAGTGCAATTTATCCATATACTTCATGGGATGTAAGCTGGCTTCATATAGGATTTGAAAATGCAGCAGCTGGTATTAGCGGTGCTGAGGCTATGTATAAAGCACTTAGTAGAAAAAATAGACTTTATAATGAAGATAGAAATGTAAAATTTGTAGCATTTGGTGGTGATGGTGGAACTTATGATATCGGTTTCCAATCACTCTCCGGTGCAACTGAGAGAGGTCATGACTTTTTATATGTATGTCTTGATAACGAAGGGTATATGAATACAGGAGGACAAAGAAGCTCATCAACTCCAATTGGAGCTCATACTACTACAAGTCCTAGGGGAAGAGTGAGTTATGGTGAAAAACATAGAAAAAAAGATTTAACAATGATTATGGCAGCTCACGGATGTCCTTATGTTGCAACAGCAGTACCTGGAACAAAACATTGGAAAGACTTAGCTGCAAAAGCTGCAAAAGCTTTATCAACTGTAGGACCTACATTTATTAATGCACTAAGTCCTTGTACGACTGAGTGGAAATTTAAACCAGAAGATACTGTGGAAATTGGTGATTTAGCAGTTGAGACTTGCATGTTTCCACTTTATGAAATAGAAGATGGTCATAAACTTACTATTACTTATAGACCAAAACAAAAAATTCCTGTTGAAGAATATCTAAGTAGACAAGGTAGATTTGCACATCTATTTAAACCAGAAAATAAATGGGTTATTGAAGAGATACAAAAACAAGTTGATGAATATTGGGAATATTTACAAAGAAGAGAAGAGGCTGGAGTTTAA
>JALVUH010000047.1 GCA_027035735.1 Nautiliaceae bacterium | reverse complement strand
CTTTGAAGAAAAAATAAAAAACGGATATGAAGGAATGATAATAATTGGACTTCTTGGAGTTATTTTTGCAATTAGTTTTAATGTAGAAAATATTTCAGTTGCTGGAAGTCTTGGATTTTTGATAGTATTTTCTTTAGTAAATTTAGCTAATTTTAAATTGTATAAAGAGACAAATTCAAATAGAATAATTCCTTTAATTGGATTTTTATTAACTTCTATTTCTGCTATTATTTTAGTGGGATATAACTTTATTCATAATCCTGCAAATTTAGCAAATGCTGCAATTGCAATTATTGGTGTTATTTTATTTACTTACATTTATAAGAAACTTGAAAATCATCATTTAAAAAGATATCTTGATAAAGATTTAGAGAGAAAAGAAGAATTAAATAAGCTTTAATCTTCCCAGTCTCCTCTAAATCCAAATCCTCTACCATATCCAAATCCTCTGCCAAGGCCTCTTCCTCTACCACCAAATCTTCTTCCATATCCCATTCCTCTACCGTATCCAAATCCTCTTCTAAACCCAAATCTTCTGCCATATCCATAACCATATGGATAGTCATCAAATCTTGTTACTTCTCTCATATCTTCCTCCTCAATTTGATTTAAAACTTCTTCAATATCTTTATTTTCAGTTTGAATAGCTTTAATTCCTTCTATTGCTAAATTTCTAACCATACCTTCTCCAAAATCTCTTGCTACTAATACATCTACACCAGCTTCTGCTAAAAGAGGTGGAATTACTCTACCAGTTCCAAGTCCTCTTTCACCTTCTCTTGTGTTTTTAAGATCAATTCCTTCTTCATTAATTCTTTGTAAAACAGGATTTTCTATATAAAATCTCTCACCTGTATTAGTATCTACAATTAAAAATCCTTTTGCAAGTCCAATGTGATTTGCAATTGTTTTTTGATTGTTAGTTGGAAATGCTACTTTCATTTTATCCTCCTTAAAAGTTTTGTATTTCTATTGCTTTGCCTAAAATTAAGGCATTTGCAATTTTTTTTCTTGCAGAATTTAATATTCTGCTAAAAGTTGGTCTAGAGATTTCCATCTCTTTTGCCGCATCTTCTTGATAAAGACCTTCAAAATCGGCAAGTCTTATAGCTTCTATTTCATCTTTTGTTAAAACTTCATAATCTAAATTATGCCTTGGTATTCCACAAGGCTTAAAGCAATTGTGATGAAATCTACCTCTAATTCTTCTTCTAATGCGTCTTGGCATTTCAGCTCCTTTTGAGCATATGTTCAATAGAATTTTACAATTTTTTTGAACATATGTCAAGAAAAACAGTGAATGGCTGAATTGGAATATGGGTAGATGGGTGGATGAGGAAAGAGGGAATAGGGAAGAGGAATGCGAAGTTTTTATTTGTTAGAGAAAAAAATTTATTTAAGTAAAAAGTATAAAAACAGAAAATTTAAAAACAGTGAAATAAAAAAAGCAATTTTATATGCTTTTGCCGGGTCCCTTTCAATTAACGGTTTTGTTTTATCAAAATATGGTTTTACTTTATGAGGATTATTAAGATCAAACAGCATTTCAGAGTAATGTTTGTATCTTTTATCTGGATCTATTTCAATTGCTCTCATTATAATACTGTTTAGCCACTCAGGAATTTTTGGATTTAATTGTTTAGGTTCTTTAGCTTTTTTAAAAGTTGGATTTGAAAAAGGCTCAATCTCTCCATATGGAAGTTTATTTGTTAAAGCTTCGTATAAAGTAACTCCAATAGAAAAAATTTCTGTACTTTCATTGATTAAAGAGTCGTTAAATCTCTCAGGTGCAAGATAACTTGGAGTTCCGGCTTTTGTATTTATTGAATAGATTTCAGTTATATTTCCAAAATCAATTATTTTAAAGATTAATTTATCTTTTCTTTTTGTTACTATTATATTTTCCGGTTTTATATCTCCATGAACTAAGTCAAATTTTAATAGATACTGCGAAGCATTAAGCAATGTTTTGCCTAAGTTTATTGCATCATCAATATGGAGTGGTTTTTTATATTCTTTTAAATTTACTCCATCAATATATTCTTGTATATAGTATCTAAAGGATCTTTTTTTAGGAATGACAGCTTTTGGAAAAAAGCCAGCTTTAAGTCTAACTGCATTCCATGCTTCTTTTATATATTGGTCTAGCAAGGTTTCATCATATTTAGCTTCAATAGGAGGGAATTTCATAACATATTTTTTATTTTTCTTCTCAACTAGCCATGTTCTATTGTTTTGAATAAGAGGCTTTATAAGTGTATATCCGTCAATAATTTGCTCTTTTTTTAGATTCTCAGGAATTTCAAGGTCAAGTTTTTTTAGTCTGTTTATTGGAGCTAAATCTTTAATTTTTATAACAATAGC
>JALVUH010000046.1 GCA_027035735.1 Nautiliaceae bacterium | reverse complement strand
TTTTTTAAGTATTTCATATAATTTTTTATTCTTTTCCAAAACAAAAAAAAGAAGTTCTTTTGGAGTAGGATTTTGAAGTTTGAGTAAGTCATCTTTTACATATTCAAAAAACTCTTCTTCCAATATCAAATCAAACTTCTCTCCCATTATATAAATAGTGATATTTTTTTTCATTTGCCTAAAATTGCTTCAATTTTAGCCACAACTTCTTCTAGCTCAAGCTCTTTAAGCGCCATATTTTCTTTACATTCTAACAGTTCAGCATCTTTTTGTTCTAGTAAATTTTTTGTATTTTCAAGTTCAATTTTAAGCTCTTCATTTTCTTTTTGAAGTTCTTCATAATTTTTAATTAAATTTTCAATTTTTTCGTTAAGTTTAGCAAGTAAATCCATTTTTCATCCTTTTAGTATTTGATATAATTATAATAAAAAGGAGCGTTTTGTTCAAATTAAATTCAAATTTTAAACCAACAGGAGATCAACCACAAGCCATTGAAAAACTTACTAATTGTATAAAAAAAGGAAGTAGATACAATACTTTAATAGGAGTTACAGGAAGCGGTAAAACCTTTACTATGGCTAATATTATTCAAAAACTTCAAATTCCAACTTTAATTCTTACTCACAATAAAACACTTGCTGCTCAACTTTATAGTGAATTTAAAGAGTTTTTCCCACAAAACCATGTAGAGTATTTTATAAGCTATTATGATTATTATCAACCAGAAGCTTACTTACCTAGACAAGATTTATATATAGAAAAAGACTCTTCTATTAATGCAGAACTTGAAAGACTTAGAGTCTCTGCTACTGCAAGTTTGCTTGAATATGATGATGTTATAGTTGTAGCTAGTGTTTCAGCTTTATATGGTCTTGGTAACCCACTTGAATATAAAAAAATGGTTGCAAAAATTGCTGTAGGAGATGAAATTAATCAACGAGAATTTATGATGAGACTTTTATCAATGGGATATACAAGAAATGATAAATATTTTGAAAGAGGTAATTTTAGAGTAAATGGAGAAGTTATTGATATTTTCCCAACTTATTTTGAAGATGATGTAATAAGAATTGAGTTTTTTGGAGATGAAATTGATAGAATTTATACAATTGATTATTTAACAAATGAAAAATTACAAGATATTAAAGAAATTACTATCTATGCAGCAAATCAGTTTATTGTAGGAGCAAATAGATTAGCTCAAGCAATTAATTCTATTGAAAAAGAACTTCAGGAGAGATTACAAGAATTTGAAAAAGAAGGTAAAATTATAGAATATCAACGCCTTAAACAAAGAACAGAATTTGATTTAGAAATGCTAGAAACTACTGGAACTTGCAAAGGAATTGAAAACTACGCAAGACACTTAACAGGTAAAAAACCAGGGGAGACTCCATATTCACTCTTAGATTATTTTGAAATAAAAGGAAAACCTTACTTAGTAATAGTGGATGAATCTCATGTCTCTCTTCCTCAGTTTCGCGGAATGTATAATGGAGATAGAGCAAGAAAAGAGGTGTTGGTAGAATATGGTTTCAGACTCCCAAGCGCACTTGATAATAGACCTTATAAGTTTGATGAATTTATAAATAAAGCTCCCCATTATCTTTTTGTATCAGCAACTCCCGGGGAGTATGAGCTTGAAATTTCAACTTGTGTAGCTGAGCAAATTATCCGCCCAACCGGTCTGCTTGACCCTATAATAGAGCTTTATCCAAGTCAAAATCAAGTAGCTACACTTTATGACAAAGCAAAAGAAGTAATAGCAAGAGGTGAAAAGGTACTCGTTACAACTCTTACTAAAAAAATGGCAGAAGAGCTTCAAAAATATTATCTTGAAATGGGTCTTAAAGTAAAATATATGCATAGCGATATTGATGTGGTTGAAAGGAATGAGATTATTAGAGGTTTAAGAAGTGGTGAATTTGATATGTTAATTGGAATAAATCTTTTAAGAGAAGGTCTTGATTTACCAGAAGTTAGCTTAGTAGCAATTCTTGATGCTGATAAAGAAGGATTTTTAAGAAGTGAAACAAGCCTTATTCAGACAATGGGAAGAGCGGCAAGAAATGTAAATGGAAGAGTTTTGATGTTTGCAAGCAAAATAGAAAATCCTGTAATTTTAGATGATAATTTAGAAGAGCTAGAAAAAATAAAAGATAAAATTACAGGCTCAATGTATAGAGCCATAAAAACAACACTTCAAAGAAGAATAAAACAAAAAGAATATAATAAAGTCCATGGCATTACTCCAAAAAGTGTTATTAGAAAGCTTGATAAATCTCTAAAAGAAGAAGGATATGAAGCTATTGCAAAAGAATTAAAAGAAAAAAATAAAATCCCTCCAAAAGAGAAAAAAGCAATAATTGCTAAACTTA
>JALVUH010000045.1 GCA_027035735.1 Nautiliaceae bacterium | reverse complement strand
TAAAATAAGGTTACAAATGGCTGTAGTTTGGTATTATCTTATGGCTGCACAAAAAATAAAAGACAAAAAAGAAAAGAATATAGAACGCTTAAAAAAAGCAAACAAAGAAAAAAGCGAGAAAACAAAGAGAAAAATACTTAATGCAATTGAAAAATTAAAAGAACAGAAAGAAGAGATAACTATTTACAGAGTAAGTAAAGTAAGCGGTGTAAGTTACAACAGCGTAAAGAAATATTTGCATATACTACTTTCCCAAAATGAAAAAAAACAGGAATAGCACAACAACGGAGTGAAGCGAGCGAAAAATTAAGTTAAGCGTGTGCGAAAGCACACGGGGGCGAAGCCCCGAACTTAACTTAATTTTGAGCGATTGGCGAAACGGAGTTGGTGTGCTATTCCTGACAAATTGATATAATTTAAACCACAAAAGTTAAGATTTTTTAGATATACTTATATTAAGCTTTTACTATTGAAAAAGGATAAATTTGAGTTTTGATATTAACAAACATATAAAAAATCACGCCTATCTTTATAAACAATTTAATAAACATAAAAGCACAGATTTACACTTTAAATTTAGCATACTTGATTTATATTTTTATGCAAATAGTTATCAAAATATAGAAAAAAAGTTAGAAGAAATATTAGAAGATTTATTAAAACCTACAACATACACTATAAAACAAAAAAACGGCTTTTATATAGACGCACAGGGTAACAAAAAGCAAAAATACGCAAATAGAAATATAACAATAGATTTAAGAAAATTTCTAAATGCACTTGCAATACATACAGAAGGTAGCAAAAAAGAATATACACAACCGCACTTTCATTTTTTATCTAAAAATAATGCACGACTTGGTTTTAATTACTCTTTATTAAAATATCACATTTCAAAAGTTTTAGAAAAATACAATTTAAAAGCTCATTTTGACGAGATAAACGATTATAAATATAAAAATCTTGCAAATAGTGTTAGTAAATTTTTTTGGCAGTTAAAAAAGCAAACAGACAAAGAGTTTGAGAAATATATCGCAAAAAATCAGAACATACTAACAAAATATTTAGATTTACTTTACGAATATGCAAGAACAAGCAATAGACTTGATTATTTCTTCAAAACAATGCAAATTTTAAGAAAAAGATTAAATAAGCTAAATATAGATTTTGAGTATAACGGACACAATATCAGATATTCTTATCCAATAGACTTTATATTAAACAACAAAGAAAATAAAGCAGTTATAGATATTTTGCAAAATAAAAAATATTCTCAAAAAGATATTAAAAACTATATTAATAATCCTATTTTGAGAGATGCTGTTAGATATTCCCTAATAACCAAACAAGGTGCTTATATTATAAGCGAAATTAAACATAATACTAACCTGCTTGATAATTTTAAAGTTAATAAAACACTTACAAATAACTATCTAAAACTACTTAAAAAATACTTACAGACTACTAAAACTAAAACGCAATTAAAAGAAGAAGGCAAATTAGAATATATATCTGCATTTAAAAAAGCTCTTGAAATTGCTAAGAATGAAAAAGAACTAAGAGAAATCCTAAAAGAAAAATATAACTTTAAATTTAAAAAAAGAAAAGGAAAAACGATAGGTTTTGAATTTGACAACACTTACCTAAGTATAAAAGATTTAGGATTTAAAGATATAAGCGAAATAAGACAAATTTTAATGTCTAATAGTATAGAACATACTAAAAACATAGAAAATCGCTCAGAGACGCTTAAAATCGCTTATAAAAGCGAAAAAAACTATAAACAAATTCAAAAAAGGAAAGAATATTATGA
The DNA here is from genome assembly GCA_027035735.1 of Nautiliaceae bacterium. Taxonomy (GTDB): domain Bacteria; phylum Campylobacterota; class Campylobacteria; order Campylobacterales; family Nautiliaceae; genus JALTBU01. The sequence continues at coordinate 571 of JALVUH010000045.1, read as the reverse complement.
AGAAAACAGAACTTTTGAAAGACTTATTGAAATTGCAACAACAAACGCAACAGCAATTAAATTATCTACATCAAGAGAATTTGAAATTAAAAGAACAATTACAAGAGATACACAAAGAGAATTTGAAATTAAAAGAGATATTAGAAAACTTGCAGAACGAGAATTATTCTTTAAAACAAGAATTAAAACAAATATACGAGATAACAGACGAGGATTTCAAAAGTATTACAAATTCAGAATATATAAAGAACTTGCACAACGCATTCAAAATTCAATTAAAAGACTTAAAAGAGAGCTTGGAACAGACATTCACAACAGAATTAGAGAAGCTGGAACAAGAATATCAAACTCAACTCAATCAATTAAAAGAAGAATTGGAGAACTTAAAGAAAAAATAAAAAATAAAATTAGACAAAACGAATACACAAAAAAATTATTAGAAATTGACTTTAAAGATGTTATAAATAAAAAACAAAACTCAAAAAGGATTAAATTATAAAGGTAACAAAATGGATGAATCTAGATTTAATTTTAAATCAGTAACATTTGATGTTTTACAAGAAAATCTTTT
>JALVUH010000044.1 GCA_027035735.1 Nautiliaceae bacterium | reverse complement strand
AGATTTTGCCATTTTTTAAACCATTCACTTAAAAGTGGCAAATACAAATCAAAACTAAGTCCTTCAATTCCATTATCAGGTCTTACAATCCCAATAAATGGAATCATAGCTCCAAACCCATCTAATTTAAAATCATTATACCATCTCTCCATTACTTCAATAACAGGAATACCACCTTTATAAATTTCTAAAACCATATCTTTCATATTATCCTCCACAAACAGGCGGAAGTAAAACTACTTTGTCCCCATCTTTTAAAGGAGTATCAAGTGTATCTATAATTTTATCATTTACTGCAATTGCACAACTTATTAGCCAATCCTCAAGTTCTGGTATTTTATAAAGCTCATCTTTAAGCTCTCTTACACTACTAACATCAAATTCCTTTTTTTCAATTTGAATAGGTCCTAAAAATTCTACACTCACCATTGTCTCTCCTTATGCTAAAATTCCAATAAAAAGGTTTTTATGTTAGGACATATTGATTATTTAAATCTTTTGCCATTTTATCAATTTTTAAAGAAAAAAAATATAAAAATTAAAAAAGGCGTCCCAAGTTATATAAATAGTTTATTTGAAAAAAGAAAAATTAATGCGGCATTTATTTCTTCTATAAAATCAAAAAATAAAAAATGCTTTAATGTAGGAATAGTAGCAAAAAAAGAAGTTAGAAGTGTTTTATTATGTCCTGGAGATGGAATAGATACTGACTCAGCCACTTCAAATATCTTGGCAAAACAGCTAAATCTAAAAGGCAAAGTAGTAATAGGAGATAAAGCATTCAAAGAAAAAAACTGCATAGATTTAGCAAATGAGTGGTATAAAAGATATAAGCTTCCTTTCGTATTTGCAAGATTTTGTGTAAATAAAAATTATAAAAAATATGAAAAATTAGTAAATGAGTTTTTAAAAACAAAACAAAAAATTCCTTATTTAACTTTAAAAAAATATGCTAATAATTTAGGGATTAGTTATAAAGAAGCAAAAGAATACCTGGATAAAATTATTTATTATAAAATGGGTTGGAGAGAAAAAAAAGCTTTAAAATTATTTTTAAGGAAAAATAATGAATTTATTAGAAATAGAAAAATTACCAAATATAGATAATGAAATTTTTGAGACAATTTTAAAACATAAAAACATAGAAATCAAAAAAATAATATCAAATACTCTCAAAACTCCTCAAACTTTTATTCAAAAAGAAGATGAGTTTGTAGTACTGCTTAAAGGTTGTGCAAAAATAAAAATAAATGGAGAAATTAAAAAACTAAAAAAAGGAGATTTTTTATTTATTCCAGCTAATACTCCTCATACACTAATAAAAACCAAAAAAATAGCTATTTGGCTTGCTATCCATATTTACTGATATGCTTTTTTCAATCTATCAATTGTCCTTGTTGCATTTAACATTAACATATCAGCTACTACACAAGCGGCCATTGCTTCAGCAACTACACTTCCTCTTATTGCTACAATTGGGTCATGACGACCTTTTAGATTTACTTCAACTTCATTTCCATTTATATCAATTGATTTTTGAGGTTTAAAAATTGAAGGAGTTGGTTTAAAATATATTTCAACCTCTACATCTTCACCATTGCTAATCCCACCTAAAATTCCTCCAGCATTATTACTTAAAAATCCATCTTTACTTATTTCATCGTTATTTTCAAGCCCAGTTAGTTTATGAGCCTCAGTATTTCCGATATAAACACCCTTTACAGCATTAATACTAACCATAGCACTTGCTAAGACATTATCAAGTTTATAATAAATTGGTTCACCTAGCCCAATTGGAAGATTTTTAATTCTAAGTTTTACAACTCCACCAAGTGAATTATGTTCATTTCTTGCTTTATCAATAATTTCAATCCATTCTTTCTCAACCTCACTATCAAGAGCAAAAAGAGGCGAATTTTTTGCATATTCATAGTCTATTTTAGTAGTTCTAATTCCTCCAATTTCAATAGTTCCTGCTTCAATTTCAATGTTAAATTCTTTAAGTATCATCTTAGCAACAGCCCCTGCCGCTACTCTTGCAGCAGTTTCTCTTGCAGAACTTCTACCTCCTCCTCTATAATCTCTAATTCCATATTTAAAAAAATAAGTGAAATCAGCATGACCTGGGCGGAAAATATCTTTTATGTTTGAATAGTCTTTACTTTTTTGGTCTTTATTAAAAATAACTATTGCAATAGGAGTGCCTGTAGTTTTACCTTCAAAAACTCCACTTAAAACTTCAGGTGTATCAGATTCTTTTCTTTGTGTAGAAAATCTATTTTTCCCTGGTCTTCTTCTATCAAGCTCATTTATTAAAAATTCTTCATCAAATTCAATCCCAGCTGGAACTCCATCTACAACTACTCCTATAGCTTTTCCATGGGATTCTCCAAAAGTAGTAAATCTAAAAATTTCACCAAAACTATTAAACATAACTAACCTTTATAAATTAAGCTCTTTTTTAAGTTTTTCTATAGTAAGTCTAGCTCCTTCTTGTTGTGCTGCTTTTTTACTTCTACCTTTTGCTTTTGCATATTCTTTATCGTGTATATATACTCCTATCTCAAACTCTTTTCTATGATCAGGTCCAGTTGCACTAAGTAATCTATACTCAGGAACAACTCCAAAATGAGCCTGAGTTATCTCTTGAAGAGTAGTTTTATAATCTTTCAGTAACTCTTCTGGAGTAATTTTTGGATACTCTTCTTTAATCAATTTAAGTGCTATCTCTTTTGCTTTATCAAATCCAGCCTCAAGATACAATGCACCTATTAATGCTTCAAATGCACTTGATAGAATTGAAGGTTTTTCTCTCCCTTTATTATTTTCTTCAGCTGGAGATAAAAGCAAATATTTCCCAAGATTTAATCTTTTAGCTAATTTTGTAAAGGCTTCTTCATTTACAAGTGCAGCTCTAAGTTTTGATAATATCCCTTCTTCTGCTTCTGGAAACAGATGATAAAGATATTCTCCTACTATCAAGTCTAAAACCGCATCTCCTAAATACTCTAATCTTTCATTATTAAAATCTTTTGAATAACTTCTATGAGTTAGAGCCTCGGTTATCAATTTTTCATTTTTAAACTGATACCCCAAACTCTTTTGTAAATCTTCAGCTATCATTTATAATCCTTTCATAAGTTTTTGGTATTAATTCAATACATTCTGGTTTAAATTCTATTAAAGAATTTATATCTATAAATTGTTTTTTACTTACAAGAACAAAAAATACAAAATGAATAAGAGCTGCTATTTTATTATTACATTTTTCACATTCTGCTTTTTTTAAAATTTCTACTTTTTCTTTCTCTAATCCCCAAATTTCAGCAATTTTTCCCGCTAATCCAAATAAAGAAACTCCCGTCATTCTTTTAATCAAAGTAGAATATTCTAAAGGAGCAGATGAAAAAACAAGCTCTACATCCTCTTTTTTTTCTCCAAGTAAACTATCACATACACATACAGAAGCTGGAATTATCGCTCCAATTTCTGCATATTTTTTATATGTTTGATTATCAAATTCTTCAATCATAGCTTTTTCAAATTCACTCATAAAAGCTGCTTGAAAATCAAAAAAATTAATATTAAAAATCTTCCATTCTTTTGGTTCTAGTAGTGAAACTAAATAAGAATAAATTAAACTTCTAGCCTTTTCAATTCCGAGCATTGCAAAAAGTTGAACCATATCATTTACTTTATTAGGTAAAGCATAATATGCTGAATTTACTACATCTTCTATCCGCTTTTTTAAAACTAAATCATTTGAAGCTTCAATAGCTGCTTTTTTTAAATCACCTTCATCTAATGCTTTTAGAGCATTTTTAACATTTTGCGGAACAGGAGGAACTTCCTTTAAATATTTTAAAATATCTTGCTTTGAAATTAACATCTATTTCCTTTTTAATGCTTCCTTACGTGCAATTTTATCACAAATTTCATTTTCTCTGTGACCTGAGTGTCCTTTTACCCAATTTATATTTATTTTATGATTTTTGCTAACTTCTATAAATTCTTTCCATAAATCTACATTTTTTACATTTTTAAAATCTTTTTTAATCCATCCTTCAAGCCATTCATTAATTGAATTCAATACATAAGTAGAATCACTAAAAAGTTCTATTTCACAAGGCTCTTTTAAAGCTTTTAACGCTTCAATTACAGCTGTTAATTCCATTCTATTATTCGTAGTCTCTCTCTCACCTCCACTGATAATTTTCTCATGATTTTTATATCTAAGTAATGCACACCATCCTCCCGGCCCAGGATTTCCCAAAGAGCTACCATCAGTAAAAATTTCTATTTTTTTCATAAATTTTCCTTTTTAATAAAAAATCAAAAAAGATAAATTTTGTCTTTTTTGATTTTTGTGCTATAATTTAGTGAAAATTTTAACAAAAGGAGGCGACTATGCCAAAAATCAATAGATATGAAGACATTTCTCAAATAGATAGAGAAGCAAAAAGAGATTACATTGACAGACATTCACCATTTGTAATTTGTGAAGATACAGCAAAAAAAGGTCAAAAATTTAAAGTAAAAGTTAAAGTTGGTAATGAATATGCTCATCCAGATGATTTTGATCACTATATTGCATATGTTCAACTTTGGGATGGAGATACTTTATTAGGACAAGCAACATTTACTCCAGGAACACTTGGTAATCAAAAAGATCATGTAGAAGTAGACTTCTATATTATTCCTACTAAAAACAAACTTAAACTTACTGCAATGAGTTATTGTACTAAACATGGATTATGGGAAAGTGAAGTAAAAGAAGTTAAAGTAGAAGATTAATCTTCTCTTCTTTTCTTCTTAACTTTTGTAAAATTTATGTAATTTATCCAAATAATGAATACTCATTTATGGAAATTCCGCACATTTCATTAATTTTAAATTAAAAATTTATTGACTATATTTGCAAATTGATATATAATTTTTATAGCCTCGAAGGAGGGCGCTTATGTTAAAAAGGATTTTATTCTTTTACATTGACGGGTTCAAAAACCTGTCAGACCTAGGCCGAAAGCTATGGGTCATCATTATTATTAAACTTGTGGTGATTTTTGTAGTGATTAGAGCTTTTTTAATGCCAACCTTAAACAGGGAAATTAAAAACCCTGAAGTTAGGCAACAGCTCTTTATCAAACAAATTGCAGGAATGCCGACAGTTAAACAAAAAAAGGAGGAATAGCATGGCAATGGATATGAGCATGCTTGAATGGGCAAGAGCCCAATTTGCAATGACAGCACTCTTTCACTTCTTTTTCGTACCATTTACACTTGGTATGTCGTTTATCGTAGCGTTTTTTGAAACAATCTACGTAAAAACGGGTAAACAAGAATGGAAAGAGATTACACAGTTTTGGCAATTAATTTTTGCTATTAACTTTGCATTAGGTCTATCTACAGGTATTATCCATGAATTTGAATTTGGTACAAACTGGGCTACTTATTCATGGTTTGTTGGTGATATTTTTGGTGCTCCTCTAGCAGTTGAGGGTATTGTTGCATTCTTTATGGAAGCAACATTTGCAGCAATTTCATTCTTTGGATGGAAAAGAGTTAGCAAAGGTGTTCACTTAGCATCATCTTGGCTACTTGCTATTGGTTCTAACCTTTCAGCTCTATGGATTTTAATTGCAAATGGATTTATGCAACATCCAAGTAACGCTTTCTTAAAAGTTGATATTGATACTTCAAGAGCTGTTATGACTAACTTCTGGGCACTAATTACTCAACCAGTTGCTCAAGTTAAATTCTTACATACAATTTCAGCTGGATATACATTAGCAAGTGTATTTGTACTTGGTATTTCAGCTTTTTATCTTTTAAGAGGAAAACATGTAGAATTTGCTAAAAAATCTGCGGCTGTTGCAGCGGCATTTGGTTTAGTATCTTCAATTTTTGTTGCTGTAATAGGTGATGACCACGCTTATGAAGTAACAAATACTCAACCTACAAAAATTGCAGCAATGGAAGGTTTATATGTTGGTGAAAAAGGTGCAGGAATCGTAGCAATTGGTATTCCTAAAAACTTACCAGCATCTGAAGTTTCAAGCAATGATCAAGCTTGGGTATTCAAAATTGAAATACCTCATTTATTATCAATTCTTGGAAAACATAGTTTTAATGCATATGTTCCAGGACTTAAAGATTTAATTGATGGTAATCCTCAATATGGTATTTGGCCACTTAGCAAACTAGAAAAAATAGGTGCAGAAGCTAGAGCAGATTTACTTGCTTATCATGAAGCAAAAGCAAGAGGTGATCAAGCTGCTATGGAAAAAGCTAAAAATGATTTCTATAGCGTAGTATGGTCTGGAGATGGTGTAAAATTAACAAAATCTGATTTAATTGGATATGGATTCTTTAAAGGTAAAAATCCTGATTTAATTCATCCACCAGTACCACCAGTATTTTTTTCATTCCATATCATGGTTGGACTTGGATTCTGGTTTATTATTCTATTCATTTGGGCTTGGATTGCAGTTGTTAAAGGAAGCTTTGAAAATAGCAAATTACTTCAACAACTTGCAGTACTTTCAGTTCCATTACCATGGATTGCAACAAGTTTTGGATGGATGACTGCAGAAATTGGAAGACAACCTTGGACAGTATTTGGTCTTCTTCCAACAGCAGAATCAGCAACACCAATAGCACTTGCAAATGTTCAAGCAACATTCTTTATGTTCTTAACAGCATTCGTTATCCTTGGTATTGCTGAACTTAAAATCCTATTTACGGTCGTAAAACACGGACCAAAAGGAGCGCACTGATGACTTGGGCACCATATACAGTGGACGCAACACACTTTTATTTACAAGTATATTTCTGGCTTATTGTTGCGGTTCTTGGAGGTCTTTTCCTCCTTATGACATTTGTTCAAGGTGGACAAACTCTATTTCATACAGCAAAAGATGAAACAGAAGAAAGAGCAATCCTAAATTCTCTTGGTAGAAAATGGGAACTTACATTTACAACATTAGTACTTTTTGGTGGTGCATTATATGCAGCATTCCCATTATTTTATTCAGTTTCATTTGGTGGAGCTTATTGGGTATGGATGTTAATTCTTTTTGCATTTGTACTTCAAGCAGTATCATATGAATATATGAATAAACCTGGAAACCTTATAGGAAAAGGTGCATACAAATTTTTCTTATATTTCAATGGTGTAGTTGGTATGGTTTTAATTGGTGCAGCAGTTGGAACATTCTTTACAGGAAGTAACTTCAGCTATGACCCAGTAACAAGAGTTTTACATTGGGGAACAGCTCCAGATGGAATTAACTTAAGAGGTCTTGAAGCAGCTATTGATTTTAGACATGGTGCATGGTTTAACCTTGCAATGGGTGTATTAGTATTTGCAGCTGCAAGAATTCTTGGAGCTTTATGGCTAATAAATGATATTGATAATAATGAATTTCCAGAGCTTATTGCAAGACTTAGAGGTGTAATTAAAAGATGTTTTGTAGTATTATTAATTGCATTAGCTATTGTTCTTGCAGGTTTATTAACTATGAAAGGTTATGCATATAATATTCACGATCCAAGTGGAAAAATTTATATGGAACCTGGAAAATATTTACATAACTTATTATCATTTGGTGCAATTCCATTACTTTTACTTTTAACAGGACTTGTGCTTTATGTAATTGGTGTACTTAAATCTGGATTTGGTACTTCAACTAGAGGTATTTGGTTTAGTGGTCTTGGAATTGTATTAATCGGTATTGTAATATTTGTAATTGCAGGACTTTTTGGTACACCATTCTATCCAAGCTATGCTGATTTACAAAGCAGTTTAACTATTCAAAATAGTTCTGGTAGTAAATATACACTTGAAGTTATGGCATGGGTATCTATAGCAGTACCTTTTGTACTTGGATATATTATCTGGGTATGGTATCAAATGAAAAAAGCTGGGCCAATTACAAAAGAAGAAATTGCAGACCCAGAATCTCATGCATATTAAGGAGCGAGAATGAGAAAATTAGTAGCACTTTTATTAGTATTTTTAGGAAATTTCCTATTTGCTAGTGAACAATTAATGCCAAATGGTATGAATCCTGAAACATACAAAATTAATACAACATGGGGAGTAATTTTATTCTTCTTTTGGCCAATTTTAATTATTATTGCTTACAAATTCATTGAATTTACACTTAAAAAATCAGGTCTTGAAAAAGACCTTTGATTTTTTTCTCTTTTAATAAAAATTCTTCATTAACTTTTTTTCCTTTAACTAATTTTGTTATAATTACAATCCATACAACCACATCACATTAGGAGAAATTTATGATAAATGAATTAAACAAATTAGGTATCAAAGCAAAAAATATAATTCATAACCCAAGTTATGATAAAATTATTGAAGACACATTAAAAAAAGGTGAAGTAGTAGAAACTGCAAGTGGTGCAACAGCTGTAGACACTGGAGAATTTACAGGAAGAAGTCCAAAAGATAAATTCTTCGTAAAACAACCTCCAAGTGAACAATATATTGCATGGGGTGAAATAAATCAACCAATCTCACCTGAAACATTCAAAAACCTTGAAGAATTTACAAAAAATGAGCTTTCAAAAAAAGAAGAATTATATGTGATAGATGTTTTTGTAGGAGCAAGTAAAGAAAGTAGACGCGCTATCAGATTTATAACTCCTATAGCATGGCAAGCTCATTTTGTAATGAATATGTTTATTCTCCCAACTGAAGAAGAACTTAAAAACTTCAAACCTGATTTTACTTTTATGGTGGCAGGAGAAGCAAGATATCCTAATTGGGAAAAAGATGGATTAAATAGTGATATTTTTATAGCATTTAACATTGAAGAAAATAAAGCCGTAATGAGTGGAACAATGTATGGTGGAGAGCTTAAAAAGGGTATCTTTACAATGATGAACTATTGGCTTCCACTTGAAGGAAAATTATCTATGCATTGTTCTGCAAATGTTGGAGAAAAAGGTGATGTTGCTCTATTTTTCGGTCTTAGTGGAACAGGAAAAACTACACTTTCAACTGACCCAAAAAGAAAACTTATAGGTGACGATGAACATGGTTGGGATGATAAGGGAGTATTTAATTTTGAGGGTGGATGCTATGCAAAAGTTATAAATCTTGATAAAGAAAGCGAACCTGAAATTTATAATGCTATTAGAAGAAATGCACTGCTTGAGAATGTTGTAATCAAAGAAAATGGAGAAGTAGATTTCACAGATTCAAGCAAAACAGAAAATACAAGAGTAAGCTATCCAATTGAACATATAGAAAATCATGAATGCACTCTTCAAGGAGGACATCCAAAAAATATTATTTTCTTAACAGCAGATGCATTCGGTGTACTTCCTCCTGTATCTAAACTAACAAAAGAACAGGCAATGTATTATTTTCTAAGCGGATATACTGCAAAAGTAGCAGGAACTGAAAGAGGTATTACTGAACCGGTAGCTACATTTAGTGCATGCTTTGGTGAGCCATTCTTGCCTCTCCATCCAACAGTATATGCAAAACTTCTTGGTGAAAAAGTAGACGAACATAAAGTAAATGTTTATCTTGTTAATACCGGTTGGACAGGCGGACCTTATGGAGTTGGTCATAGAATGAGCATAAAAGATACTAGAGCATGTATTAATGCAATTCTTGATGGAAGCATTGAAAAAGCTGAATTTGAAACATTGCCAGTATTTAATTTAGCTATTCCAAAAGAACTTCCAGGAGTAGATACAAAAGTGCTTAATCCAAGAAATACTTGGGAAGATAAAGAAGCATATGATAAACAATTAAAAAAACTTGCTGAAATGTTTATTGAAAATTTCAAAAGATATGAAGATGTTTCAGAAGGAAAAGAATACGAAAAAGCTGGTCCAAAATTATAATCACAAAAAAGCTATTGCTTTTTTGTGAGTTTTTTTATATAATTCTATTCCGGTAAGCGGGCTTAGCTCAGTTGGCTAGAGCGCCACCTTGCCAAGGTGGAGGTCGCGGGTTCGAGTCCCGTAGCCCGCTCCATGGCGCCATAGCCAAGTGGCTAAGGCAGGGGCCTGCAAAGCCCTGATCCCCGGTTCGAATCCGGGTGGCGCCTCCATTTAAGCTAATTTTAAGCTTCATCTGATATAATTTCATTCCACACCCAAAGCCCGGGTGGCGGAACTTGGTAGACGCAAGGGACTTAAAATCCCTCGGGCGTTTAGCCCGTGCCGGTTCGAGTCCGGCCCCGGGCACCACTTAATTTCAAAACTTAAATTTATTGTTTGGAGAGGTGGCCGAGTGGTTGAAGGCGGCGGCCTTGAAAGCCGTTGTACGGGCAACCGTACCGTGGGTTCGAATCCCACCCTCTCCGCCATCACAAACCTTAATAATTCCCTAAATT
>JALVUH010000043.1 GCA_027035735.1 Nautiliaceae bacterium | reverse complement strand
CCACACTTATCACACTTTATATCCACTTTTTTCTCTTCTTTTTCAATAGGCCTAGTATATTTACATTTTGGAAAATTGCTACATGCTATAAATTCTCCAAATCTTCCTTTTCTTATAACTAGCTCACTCCCACACTCAGGACAAAGCTCACCTATTGGTTTTGCTATTTTTTGTGAAGGAATTTCTTTTTCTCCCTTTTGAATAAGTTCAATAAATGGATTATAAAAATCTCTCAAAACTTCTTGCCAATCTTTTTTACTACTTGCCACTTCATCTAACATTTCTTCCATATTAGCAGTAAAATTCGCATCTACAATATCTGGAAAATGCTTCTCAAGCGTTTCTATTACAGTAAATGCAGTCTCTGTAGGATGAAGTTTTTTATCTTTAATTTCTACATAATTTCTGTTTTGAAGCAAAGTAATAGTTGGAGCATAGGTTGATGGTCTTCCAATTCCAAGAGATTCAAGCTTTTTAATAAGGCTAGCTTCAGTAAATCTTTCAGGTGGTTTTGTAAAATGTTGAGTTGCTTTTATTTTTTCTGCCTTTAACTCTTCACCCTCTTTAAATTCAGGTAATAAATTATCAGCACTTGGCTTTCCATAAACTTTATAAAATCCATCAAAAATAAGTCTTTTTCCGCTTATTTTAAATTCACCTTTTTCGTTTGTTAGATATATGTTTTGAGTTTCATATTTTGCATCTTTCATTTGAGATGCTAAAAATCTATTATAAATTAATGTATAAAGTTTTAGTTCATCTTTTGTTAAATAATTTTTAAGCTCATTAGGAGCCAATCTTACATCAACAGGTCTTATAGCCTCATGTGCTTCTTGTGCTGAGCTTGATTTAGTTTTGTATGTTTTAGCTTCTGCATATTCTTCACCAAAATTATTTTTAATAACTTCAAGTGCCGCATTTCTTGCTTCATCTGCAATATTTAAACTATCAGTTCTCATATAAGTAATAATCCCCATTTCACCTACTGGAGTTTTAACTCCTTCATATAATTTTTGTGCTATTTGCATAGTTTTTCTAGGAGAAAATCCTAGCTCAGAGCTTGCTACTTGTTGAAGGGTTGAGGTCATAAAAGGAGCTGGAGATTTAGTAGTAGTAATTTTTTTCTCAATTTTAGTAACTTTAAATGTAAGAGGCTTTAATTCATTTACTATTTTCTCTGCTTCATCTTTTGTTTTGATATCAAATTTTTCAAGCTTTTTCCCATGATATTTGATTAAATTTCCTTCAACTTTTTTAAAAATTCCTTCAATACTCCAATATTCTTGCGGTTTAAATTCTTTAATTTCTCTTTCTCTATCTACTACAAGTTTTAAAGCCGCACTTTGAACCCTACCAGCACTAAGACCTTTTTGAATTTTTTTTGCAAGAAGTGGAGAGAGTTTATACCCAACAATTCTATCAAGAAGTCTTCTTGCTTGCTGTGCATTTACTTTATTTATATCAAGAGTTCTTGGATTTTTAAGAGCTTCTTTAATAGCTTTTTTTGTAATTTCATGAAATACAATTCTTGGAAGCTCATCTGGTTTTTTACCTAGGATATGAGCTATATGAAATCCTATAGCTTCACCTTCTCTATCTTCATCCGTTGCTATATAAATAACATCAGCCTTTTTTGCTTTTTCTTTAAGTTCTTTTGCAATTTGCTGATGGTCTTTTGTAACTCTATATTGAGGAATAAATTTATCATCTTCTATTTTTATTCCAAAAGAACTTTTTGGTAAATCTCTTATATGCCCTTTACTAGCAACAACTTCATAATCTTTGCCCAAAAAATTTTTAATAGTCCTTGCTTTCGCTGGTGATTCAACAATTATTAACTTTTTAGCCACTTAAACCCTTTTTTTTGCGGTATTATATAAAGATAGAGAATAAATGTAAAATATTAATTATAAATTAAATTATGCTATAATCCTCTTAAAAAGGAGGGGAAAAAAATGAAAGGTCAAATTTTAAATATAGAGGAAAATAAAGGCATTATTTTAGGAGAAGATGGTAATAGATATGAATTTGATATAAATGAATGGAAAGAAAAAATAACACCTATAAAAGGAATGAAAGTAGATTTTGAAATAGAAGATAATAAAGCCAAAAATATTTACTTACTAGAGACTCCAAAACCAGATTTAATAACAGCCCTAAATATGGAATCCAATATTAAAACATTTGGCGGTTTTGGAGCAATTTGTCTGCTTCTTAGCTGGATACCTTATATAGGATTGGCATTATATATTCTAGGACTTATATTTTTAACTATAGCATTTAAAAAATTAGCAGAAAAAGGTAAAAAAGAGATATTAAAAAATTGGCTAATTACAATATTAATAAGCATAGGAGGGGGAATTATAATCGCTCTATTAGCTTATAGTGCATTAGCTAATTCTTCAGATATATT
>JALVUH010000042.1 GCA_027035735.1 Nautiliaceae bacterium | reverse complement strand
GTAGCATCTGCAAATTCAGGGTCAGTCATAATAGTTGCAGGATTTGAATTAACTAAAACAACTCTATAACCAAGAGATTTAAGTGTTTTTGCAGCTTGAACTCCAGAGTAGTCAAATTCACAAGCTTGACCTATAACAATTGGTCCTGAGCCTATAAGCAAAATAGTATGGATATCTTCTCTTTTTGGCATAGAAAACCTTTTTTATATGTAATTATACCCTAAAATGAAAAATTAAATTGTATAATTTCACTAAAAAAGGTCCAACTTGAATCTTCCGCAAAAAATAGAAGCTTTAAGAAAAGCCAGTGTATTTAATAAAGCTATTAGACAATATGCATTAGAAAAAATTAAAAAAGATAAAAGTTATATTTATAAATGTTTAAATGAAGATATTAAAGAAGATAGCATTTTTAGAAATTATGAAGATTATTTAATCTCTTGTGTGCTTGAGAATGATGGTTTAATGCAAAGAGAAAAACCTCTAAAACGTCAAAAAATCTTTTCTAGCAAAGAATTTTTAAATTTTTACCTAAAAACACTTAAAAATACTCCAAAAGAAGCAAGAATTAAAAAAGTAGGAGTATTTGATACAGAAACTACAGATATTTATGGTTATATAGTTTCATATGCTTTTGTAATTCAAGATATGGAAAATTTTGAAACAAAAGAAATTTATGAATTATTAAATCCAAAAGCAAAAATTTCACAAGAAGCTTTTAGTGTTCATAAAATTTCTGAAGAACAAATTAAAAATAAACCAACATTTGAAGAAAAAAAAGAGTATATTTTAAATCTTTTTAATGAAGTTGATATGATTGTAGGACATAATGTATTTTATGATTTTGGAGTATTAAAAAGAGAATTAGAACGCTCAAAACATTTCCCACATATTATAAAAATACCTATTTTTGATACAATGTTTTATTCATGGGATATAGTTGTTTTAGATAAGAAAAAACAACCAAAACTTGAAGAAGCAGTTGCATTCTTTTTAGGAAAACAAAATGTAAATTATCATAATGCTTTAGAGGATGTAAAAATGACATTAAAAGTATTCAATAAACTAATGGGAGGAATAAAATGACAATAATTGATAGTATTATTCTAGGAATAACAGAAGGAATTACCGAATTTTTACCAATTAGCTCAACTGCTCATTTAATTATTGTTTCTACTTTGCTTGGGCTCAAACAAACTTTATCAAATGTAGCATTTGAGGTTATAATTCAGCTAGGTGCTACTCTTGCAATTGTAGCTATTTATCTTGATAAGATTAACTTAAAAGAGATAGAACTTTGGAAAAAGGTTATTTTAGCTTTTTTCCCTCTTGCAATAATTGGATTTTTACTAAGACATCAGATTAAAGAGCTTTTCAATTTATATACAGTTGCATGGATGTTTATAATAGGAGGAATTGTATTTTTTATAGTAGAAAAGTTCTACTCAGAAGAAAAAGTAAAAGTAAACGAAGTTGAAAAAGTTAATTACAGACAAGCTTTGCTAATAGGATTTTTTCAAGTTTTTGCACTAATCCCAGGAACTAGCAGAAGCGGAGCTACAATAGTTGGAGGAATGCTTGGAGGTTTATCTAGAAAAACTGCCGCTGATTTTAGTTTTTTACTTGCAATTCCTACAATGTTTGCAGCAAGTGGATATGAGTTTGCAAAAAATATCTCTTCATTTAAAGAACAAAATTTAATAATTTTAGGAATTGGATTTATAATAAGTTTTATAAGTTGTTATATTGCAGTTAAATGGTTTTTGAAATTTGTAAAAAAATATACTCTAAATCCTTTTGGAGTATATAGAATCATTGTAGGTATAATTTTACTTTATATGCTCTCAAAAGGAATTATTCATCAATAAAAGTTTTTAGGGCTATAAAATAGACTATATATAGCCCTGTTATAAACATAATAATAGCCAAAAAAGTATTTTCAAAATATTCTCCTATTAAAATAACAATAGAAACAAAAATCAAAAAAAGAGCAAAAATAAAAATAGCTATCTTATGAAGTATTTTTAAATTCATTTTACTATTTTATAAAACTCTTTAAAAATATATTTGCTATCATGAGGTCCAGGAGATGCTTCTGGGTGATGTTGAACTGAAAATACAGGTTCATTTTTATATTTTACTCCTTCAATTGTCCCATCAAAAAGATTTTTATGAGTAACTTCTGCTATTTCTTCAATATTTTCTGGAACATTATAATTATGATTTTGAGCAGTAATTTCAACAACAGGTTTTCTTCCAAGCTCATTTTTTACAGGATGATTACCACCATGATGACCAAATCTTAGTTTAAATGTAGGATAGCCATGTGCAATACTTAAAAGCTGATGCCCAAGACAAATTCCAAACATTGGAATTTTTTCCTCTAGTAATCTTTTTATTTTTTCATGAACTTCTTTTAAAATAAGAGGATCTCCAGGTCCATTACTTAAAAAAACTCCTCCAATTTCACCATCTTTATACATTTTAATAATCTCTTCAGCACTTGTAGTATGAGGCAAAACCAAACACTCCATCCCAGCTTCTGTAAGTTCATTTAAAATATTTCTTTTAACTCCAAAATCAAGTACAGCTATTTTTTTATCAGTTTTTTTAGGTCTATATTTAAATGCTTTATCATCCCATGCTCCATGAGGATGGATATAAGCTTTTTTTGTAGAAACTTCTTTTATATAATCAATTTCTTCAATTCTTGGAGAATTTTTAAGAATTTTCTCAAGCTCTTCTTTATCATGTATTTCACTAGATGCTATCATCATCATAGCACCCTCAGTTCTTATTACTTTTGTAAGATATCTTGTATCAATATCACAAATTCCTAAAATTCCCTCTTCTTTTAAAAATTCTCCTAAAGATTTTTCTCCTCTAAAATTTGAAAAATTATCAACATATTCCCTAACTATTACACCTTTGAGCCATGCTTTTTTACTTTCCATATCATCTTTATTTACACCAACATTACCAATTTCAGGCATAGTAAATACTACAAATTGTCCTGCATAACTTGGGTCTGTAATAATTTCTTGATAACCTGTCATAGATGTATTAAATACAATCTCACCAACTTCAGTCCCTTTTGCTCCAAATCCCCTTGCTTCAAAAAACATCCCATTTTCAAGTAAAATACTAACTTTCATATTAGCCCTCTTTTTCTTAATTCTTGTTCATAAAGTCTTTGAAATACCAAATTATATTCTTCACTTCCAGGAATTAATGGTCTTTTATAATTTTCTATTTTCCTATAAACTTCTTCTCTTGCCTCTTTTTCTCTATTCAAAAACTCCATTATTGAATTAAAAATTATATTTTTTATTTTTCCATCTCTTACATCATAATCAATCAACTCTTTATCCCATAACTCTTTTACTAAAAAGTGAGACAAATCATCAATTCTTTCATCTTTTTTTATATTAAATCCTTCTTCTTCAGCTATCTTTTTTTTGATTAATTTAAAGATTTCTCTTCTATCTACATCATAAAATAAAAATTCGTTTTCTTCTTCTTGAGCGCTCAAAATTTCTCTTGCTTTATCTTCAATTTCCCTCTCCCACAAAACATCATCCATAACAATCTCTTCTATCTCTTTTATAGCATTATCTATTCCTTTAGGAAAGGAAACATATCCACTATTTAACAAATCATAAGCAATTTTTCTTGAAATAAATGGAACTTGAGCTTCTTTAATAAGCATATTAAGCCTTTTTTTGAAATTATAACAATTTTATAACTTTTCTAACACCAAAGCATTATATTTTTTAGCAAATTCAATCGCTTCTTTTATCTTTTCTCCTTCTACTTCAAAAATAACAGCTCCTTGAGTATCTAAAATTCCCCCACTAGCAATAATATTTGCTTTTAAATCAAATAAATCTCTAAAAGCTTCAATCTCTGTATAAACATCTCCATAAAAAAATCTTAACAAAGCAACTTTACTACCCATTGAGTAATCTACATTTTGAGTAGCTGGATAATAAAAAGGAATTAGTTTCTCATGGCCTACAGGAATAAGAACTTTGCTACCTCTAACAGCTGCTTTTATATAAAAATTACCAAAAGTTCCTCCGTTTTTATCAGCCGCTAATACTGCTGCTTGTTTGATGTTATTTTCATACCATAGAGCATTTGCTCCTTTAATAAAAATATCTTCACTTTTTATATCAAAATCTTTAATATCAATTAATTGTCCATTCTCAAAAACAATTGGTTTTGGTCTATTTTCATTTACATTTAAAATATAATTAAAATTACAACCTGCTATATAATTTGAAATTTCTATTCCTAAATGATATAAAAGATAAATATTTGTAGAACCATAGGCAATATAAAGTCTTTTAGTTAAATCAAGAGTTTTGCTTAGGGCTTTTCCTATTAAATGCTTAGCTCCCGCTGGAGT
Source organism: Nautiliaceae bacterium (assembly GCA_027035735.1). Lineage (GTDB taxonomy): Bacteria > Campylobacterota > Campylobacteria > Campylobacterales > Nautiliaceae > JALTBU01. The sequence continues at coordinate 6,042 of JALVUH010000042.1, read as the reverse complement.
TAGAAGAATTTGTGCTTTCATTTGTATCCTTCTCTAACATTTGAGTATACATTGCAGCTTTGGTAGGATCCATACTAGCAAAAATTTTAGATAAAATCCTTGGAGGTAACTTTTGTAAAATCTCTAAAGCGTCTTGTGGATTCATAGCTTCTAAAATTTGTGCAGCATTTTTAGCTCTCATTTTGGCATAGCTTTGAGTAATTTTATCTAACTTTGCAGATTTAATTTCTTGTAAAAGATTTTGATATTTTTTAATCAATTTTTTAATTTCTTCTTTTTGTTGTTTTATTTGTTCTAAAGTAAGATTAAGTTCTTTTTCTTTTAATTTAAGTTCTTTTTCTTTTTTTTTCATTAATGCCATATATGTATTTTTAAGACTCTCTAAAGCTTCTTGCTGTTCTAATACTTGTTCAGCTTCAGCTTCAAGCTCTGCTTTTTTTTGTTGAAAAATTTTATAACAATCAATTAGTTTTTGATTATCTACCGCAAAAAGAAAAAGAGGAAGAAAAATAAGTAATTTTTTCAAACTTATCCTTTAATAAATCTCTCCTAAAATATCTCCAACTTCTACATAATCTTTTTGATTTAAATATTTAAAATGCTCTTTTGTAAAAAATAATAAAATTGATGAACCAAACTCAAATCTACCTAATTCATCCCCTTTTTTTAATTTTATAGGAGTATTATATTCAAAAGTCATTATTTTTTCATAATCTATAGATAATCTTTCATCAAAATTCATAACAATTTTACCCACTATCATAGCTCCTACTGCTACAAAATAAAAATATCTATTTTTAGAATCTCTACATTTTAAAATTACTCTTTTATTTTTTGGAAATACTAATTCTTTTTCCAAAACAGTTGGTTTAACAGGTTTTAGAGTCCCTGGAATATAAGTAGCACTTACTATTTCCATATCAATTGGAACATGAAAACGATGATAATCACTAGGTGAGAGATATAAATTTACAAAATATCCTCCATCAAGTTCATCTTCATAATATGGAATTAACTCATTAAGAGAATATTTTTTACCTTTAATTTGATAGACTTGATTATTTTCAATTTCTCCTTCACAAATTACTTTTGAATCACTAGGACTTACTACTATATCTTCGTCTTCATAAAATTCAATATATTTTTTATGTCTAATAAAAAGATCATTTAATGTTTTATAAGAACATGGGTCTTCAGGAATATATTCATTCATATCAATTTCATAAATTTTTACATACATTTTATTGATAAAACATTGAATTGGTTTTGGGAAAGGGGTTCTTGCAATTTTTACTACTATTTTTGAAAGTAAACGGGAGGGGTTCATTGTAGCTTAACTCCTTTTTTACCTTTTTTAATTTCACCTATAATATATCCATCACTATTTTGAAGAACTTTATCCACATTTTCACTGCTTACTGCCAAAATCATTCCAACACCCATATTAAATGTTCTAAACATTTCAGCTTCATCTACATATTTAGCCATAAACTCAAAAATTGGAAGTATTTTTATTTTACTTTTATAAACAACCGCTTCTAAATCATCAGGTAATACTCTTGGAAGATTTTCTACAATTCCACCCCCTGTAATATGAGCTAAGGCATTTATAAAAGGTTTTAATTTTTTAAAATCTTTTACATAAATTCTTGTAGGAGTAAGTAAAATATCAATCAATTTTTTACCATCAATTTCATCATCAAATTTCATTTTTAGTTTTTCAAAAAATAGTTTTCTAACAAGAGAATATCCGTTTGAATGAATTCCACTACTTGGAAGTGCTATTAAAATATCACCTTCTTTAACCTTTGGATTAAGCTCATCTTCTTCAGCAATTCCTACTGCAAATCCAGCTAAATCAAAATCACCTTCATTATACATTCCTGGCATTTCAGCAGTCTCTCCACCAATCAAAGCACACTCAGCTTCTTTGCATCCAGCTGCAATTCCTTTAATTACATCAGCTGCTGCATCAACATCAAGTTTTCCTGTTGCGTAATAATCTAAAAAAAAGAGAGGCTCACCAAAATTACAAATTAAATCATTTACACACATTGCAACCAAATCAATCCCTACTGTATCAAATTTTTTGGCTTCAATTGCAAGTTTAAGTTTTGTTCCAACTCCATCAGTAGCAGAAAGAAGAACTGGATTTTTATATCCTTTTGGAAGTCTAAAAGCACCTGCAAAACTTCCAATACCACCTACTACATTGTCATTAAATGTCTCTTTTACTACTGGTTTAATTCTCTCAACCAAAGAATTACCAGCATCAATATCTACTCCGCTATCTTTATAACTGATTTTCATCTTTTTCTCCCTCACATTCGCAATAACAGCTTCCTAATATTTTTGTCAAAATCCAAGTACTTGGACAAAAATCAAATGCAAAATAAATAAAAAGCATAATTGACATAAAAGCTAATAAAATCAATGCTGCAAGAGTTAATCCTTTTGCTAGTAAAATCAAAATAATGAATGTAAAAATACTCATCATAAGTCTTTGAACTCTCTCTGCACACCAAAGTTTCTTTGTTTTCATTTTACTCCTTTAAAAAATTATTTCATTTACTTGTTTCATTTTTTTGCTAGCTAAACTTTTAGCTTTTTTATTTCCTTCATTAATTATATCCAAAATATCTTCATTCTTTAAAGATGCTTTTTTTTCTCTAATCGGAGCTAAAATTTTATCAATATTTGCACTACATCTTTTTTTACACTCCACACATCCAATACTTCCAGCTTTGCAAGCTTCTTCAATTTCTTCTACTTCATTTTTTGGTGAAAATGCTTTATGATATTCAAATACTATACAAACTTCTGGATGTCCTGGGTCTGTTTTTTTGATTCTTGCTGGGTCTGTTTTTGCTTTTCTAACTTTTTCCCAAATAATTTCAGGAGAATCATCAAGATATATTGCATTATTAAAACTTTTACTCATCTTTCTACCATCAAGCCCCGGAAGTCTTGGCACTTCAGTTAATAATTCTTTTGGTTCAATAAAAATTTCTTTTTTATAAAGATAATGGAAATGTCTTACAATTTCTCTTGCAAGTTCAAGATGAGGTTTTTGGTCTTCTCCAATTGGAACTAAATTAGCATCATAAAGAATAATATCTGCAGTCTGAAGTACAGGGTATGTTAAAAACCCTGCATTATTTTTTTTCTTATACTCATCTTGAGTCATTGCATCTTTATAAGTAGGATTTCTCTCAAGCCAACTAACAGGCGTAATCATATTAAGTATCAAATAAAGCTCTGCATGTTCTTTTATATCACTTTGAATATAAATATTTGATTTCTCAGGATTAATTCCACATGCTATCCATTCTTTAACTAATTCAATAGAAGTCTCTTTTAGATTTATATCTTCATCAAATTTAGTTGTAAGTGCATGCCAATCAGCTACAAAGAAAAAACACTCATACTTATTTTGTAAATTAAGCCAATTCTTAATAACTCCTATATAATGTCCTAAATGAAGTTTTCCTGTTGGTCTCATTCCACTAACTACTCTCAAAACTTAGCTCCTATTTCGGCAAATACGCCTTTATATTGTAATTTTGTAGTATTGTCTCCATCAACTCCGTAAGCTTCTTTGTATCTATAGCCAACTTTTATAAATGGATTAATCGGTCCTGGTACATCAATTGTATATTTGATTGCTCCTAAATAATCATAATGATGATCATCTCCTGCTTTTGCCCACTTTGCACTTCCAAGTATACTAAATCCAAAAACTTGCATTGTCTCTATACGTCCATACAAATATGGTAACACGACTGTAAAATTTTGATTTATGATTTCTGTATGAGTTGTATTATCATAAATTTTTGTATTTCCTTGCCATATATCTGCTCCTGCTCCTATTTCTATATCCGCAAAAACAGGATTAAATTCATAAAATGCTGTAATATCATATGAATTTATATCCAATTTTGTATATGCATCTGTCAAAGCAGTAGGAATTCTAACATCATCAAAAATCTTTACATTCCCAGCAATATAATTACTATGCCCAGTTGAATGATATTTTGTATATTGAAATTTAATATTTGGAACTATTGGAATAGGATGAATTATTTTTAACCAAACAAACGGATTATTTTTATCAGCAAGACCTAAATTACCAGTATTTGGATTTCCATCAGTTTCTGCTGATTTTTTATGAAAATAGTTAATTGTATTTCCATTTTTTACATATCCGCTAATTTTTTGATGTTCTATCCCAACTCCTGCACTTATACTTAATAAATCAGCACTTGCAAAACTAACTCCACAAACTAAACTAGCTAAAATAAAACTAATTTTCTTCATTTTTTTTGCCTTTTTCTCTTGGAATTAATACTATAGGAGTACCTGTAAAATCTTCTTTTTGTCGTAAGAAGTTTATCAAATATCTTTCATATGAAAAATGTAATTTAGCTCTATTCATAATTAAAGCAATAGTAGGAGGTTTTATAGCAAACTGAGTTGCATAATAAATTTTAATCTCTTTCCCTCTGATATCGGTTGGTAAATTATGTCTTATAGTGGCTTCTTTTATCCATTCATTAAGTTTTGAAGTTGGAATTCTTTTTGTGTAATTTCCATATACATATATAATTTTTTCTTTTACTTTATCAATATTTCTTTTTGTTTTTGCACTTATTACCATAAAAGGAGCATAATCCAAATATTTAAATCTATATTTCACCTCTTTTTCAAACTTTTTATAATCCATCTTAGCTTCATCCCATTTATTCGCCACTATTATACATGCATTTTTATGTTTTTGAATAAGACCACCTATCTTTTCATCAAGCTCAACTATACCTTCTTTTGCATCAAGTACTAAAATAGCTACATCTGCTTCTTTTAATACTTTCTCAGTTCTAATTAAAGCATATTTTTCAATATCTTTAATTTTACTTCTTCTTCTAATTCCTGCGGTATCTACAAATGTAATATTATATCCATTAAAATAAATACTCTCATCAATTGGATCAATCGTAGTCCCATCTACATCACTTACAATTGCCCTTTCACTCCCTACAAGTGCATTAAGCAGTGAGCTTTTCCCAACATTTACTCTTCCAACAATTGCTACTTTAATTTCTTTAAGCTCTTCAAAATTTTCACTTTCTTCTTCAGAAAAAAGCTCTTCTAAAGGAATATCTTCTTCAATAGTTGTAGCTTCAATAATTTTTTTCTTTTTAGGAATAAATTCTTTAATTCTCTCTATTAATTTACCAACTCCTCTATTATGAGCAATAGAAATTGGATAAATTTCTTCAACTCCAAGCTCATAAAAATCATACACTTTTTCCATCATTTTGTCGTTATCAACTTTATTTACTACTAAAATAATTGGTTTTTTTAATTTTTGCAAACTTCTTATATATTTTTTTTCTTCTTCATCCGGAATAGTTTTGGCATCAACCATATAAATAATCAAATCTGCTTCTTTTGCAGCTTGTAGAGATTTTTCTTTTACTTTATTAAATAATTCATCTCTCTCTTCAAGTCCCCCTGTATCCAAAACTAAAATATCTTCAAGCTCATCATCAAGACTAACAACTCTTTTTTTAATATCTCTAGTAGTTCCCGCTCTTTCACTTACAATTGCATCTCTTTTTCTAAGTATTCTATTAAAAAAACTACTTTTTCCTACATTTGGCTTACCAAGAATGGCTACTTTAAACATTAAATTGAATCCTTATAACTAATTTTTTTAGCAAGTAAATCTTTCATATGCAAATAATTATTTAATGCATTTATATAAGCTTTTGCACTTGCAAGCATTGTATCAATGCTAAGTCCATGTCCCATTACAGCTGGTTTATTTTCATCAAAAATAACTTTCACCATAACCTTAGCAAGCGCATCTTTTCCTTCACTAACAGCTTCAACTTTATAATCCATTAATTTTCCACTAATTCCGCTAATTCTATCAATTACTTTAAATACAGCATCAATTGTTCCCTCACCTATTGCTGCATCTACAAAAATTTTATCTTCATATTTAATTTTTGCAGCAGCACTTGGCATTCCATCAGAACA
>JALVUH010000041.1 GCA_027035735.1 Nautiliaceae bacterium | reverse complement strand
CCCATTGTAAATACATCTCTAAGTATCCCACCAACACCAGTTGCCGCTCCTTGATAAGGTTCTATAAAACTTGGGTGATTGTGAGATTCCATTTTAAATACAGCAGCCATTCCATCACCTATATCAATAACTCCAGCATTTTCACCTGGCCCTTGAATTACCCAAGGGGCTTTAGTAGGAAATCCTTTTAAATAACATTTACTTGATTTATAACTACAATGTTCACTCCACATTGCACTAAAAATTCCAAGCTCTACCAAATTTGGAGCTCTTCCTAAAATTTTTACTATATGCTCATAATCTTCTCTTGAGAGTTTATGTTTTGCTAAAATATCATCAAGTTGAGATTTATCAATTTCCATATATCCCATTTAAAACCTTTTTTATTTGAATTTTACCATTAAAATTCAATATTCTCAATATCTTTTTTTTCACAAAGTTTTATTAATAATTTTTGAGAAAATAAATCATGACATTTTGGACATCTAGTGGAATAAAGAGGAAAAGTTTTTTTGCAATTATTACAATAATATTCAAACTCAAGTTCAGCAAGATTTTTTGGGAGATATTTTAAAGATTCAATTTCAAAAGGTGCTCTTTTTTTACATTTTTTTATTCCTTTAGCAGCTAAAATATTACAAAATTTTTCATTATCTGGAATATCATCTCTATTGTAATACAAATCTAAATGTTCATAAACATCTAAAATTTCATAAGCTTTCTTAGGATTAGTTTTAAATAAAAATTCAACATACTCTCTTTTTACGAAAGGATATGTATTATAAATATCCTCAAAACTCTTTATACCTTTACAAAATTCTTCTATATCACACCCTTGTAAATAAAAAAGTCTAATCATGGCATAGGCTTTTTCTTTTGGAAAATCCATACCTAATTCTTCAAAAATTTCTAATATATCAATATTTTCTTTAATTTCTCCTAATTTTTCATTTACTAAAATTAATAATTTAAGAGCTTCAACATTTCTTGGAGCAGTTTTTAAAATTTTATATAAAATATCTCTTGATTTTTCCAAAAAACCAGCTTTAAAATATAAATTTGCAATATTTAATAAAATTTCACGTGATGGATAATCTTTTTCAATTAATAGATAAACCTTTAAAGCTTTTTCGTAATTCCCCTCTTTTTCATAAGCTTTTGCTAAAAGCATTAAAGCATTAAAAGGATTTTTATAATCATCCATTTTAATATACTCAAAATTTTTGATTAATTTTTCTATCTCTTTTTCTCTTAAAAATTCTCTTATTTTTCCTAAAACTAAAGTTAAAATAATTGCAATTAAAACAATTACAAAAAAAGCTATTACACTAAAGAGTGGGTCTCTATAATTCATGGTCCTTCTTTTTTAAGTAATTATAGTATAATTCATTTATGATAAAGCAAGAATCAATAGAAAATTTAAAATCAATAATTGATATAGTTGATGTAATTGGAAATTATGTTCAGTTAAAAAAACAAGGAAGCAATTTTGTAGCACTTTGTCCTTTTCATAGTGAAAAAACTCCTTCTTTTGTAGTAAGTCCTACTAAACAAATTTATCACTGTTTTGGATGCGGTGTAAGTGGAGATGCAATAAAATTCATAATGGAAATAGAAAAACTAACCTATAAAGAAGCAATAGAAAAACTAGCTTCTATGTATAATTTTAAACTTGAATATACAAAAGGTAACAGTTTTATTCATTTAGATTTACTTGAGAGAGTAAATAGTTTTTATATTTCAAATCTTTATAAAAATGAAAATGCACTAAATTATTTAAAGCAAAGAGGACTTTATGATTCAACTATTGAAAAATTTCAATTAGGATATGCTCCAACTTCGCATGAACAATTTAAATTTTTTAAAAATGCGAATTTAAATAAAAAAGATTTAATTGAACTTGGAGTATTAAATGAAAGTGGAGAATATCCAAGATTAATTGAAAGAATAACTTTTCCTATATTTTCTCAAAATGGTAAAATTATAGCTTTTGGAGGAAGAACAATTACAAATCATCCTGCAAAATATATTAACTTTACAAATACAAAAATCTTTAATAAATCAAAAACATTTTATGGATTAAATTTTGCAAGAGAACACATTTTAAGAAGCAAAAAAATAATTATAACTGAAGGTTATATGGATGTTATAATGCTTCATCAAGCAGGTATCCAAAATGCAGTAGCGACTCTTGGAACAGCTCTTACAAAAGAACATCTTCCAATTCTTAAAAAATTAAATCCTAAAGTAATTATTTCATATGATAGTGATAGTGCTGGAATTAATGCGGCACTTAAAGCTAGTAAACTTTTATATAAAGAATTTTTTGATGGAGGAGTTGTTTTATTTGAAGAAGGAAAAGACCCAGCTGATATAGTGAAAGAAGGTAAAAATATAGAAAATATTTTTAAAAATGAAATAGATTTTTCAAGCTTTATTATTGAATTTACTATTAAAAAATATGATTTAAAAAATCCAATCCACAAAAAAAATGCAATTGATGAATTTAAAAACTACATAAAAGAACTTCCTGAAATTTTAAAAGATGATTTTTCAATTAAAGCTTCTCAATATTTACAAATTCCTCCAAATATATTAAAAGTAAAAACAAAACATATACAAAATCTAAATTTAAACAAAAAAATTGATATAGCAGAAGCAAGTATTATCAAAACTCTTTATGAAAATCCAGAAATTATGGATGAAATAATTGAATATCTAACACCTGAAATGTTTAATACTCATTTTTATGAATTAGATGCAGTATATAAAGAAGATTTTGAAAATCCAAAATTACTTGAAATTGTTTTAAGAGATGATATAAAAACACTTGATATCAAAACACTAAAAAATCAAATCAGAAAACTTCTAATCCCATATTATCAAAAAAAACAATTAGAAATAAAATACAATAAAAATTTAAGTAATGAAGAAAAAATGCATTATTTAAAAGAGATAAATTTAAAACTTATAAAATTAAAAAAAGGAGAACTTGTTGAAAGCGATATCCCTATTTAGTGGAGGCCTTGATAGTATTTTAGCAATAAAACTTATTCAAGACCAAGGCATTGAAGTAGAAGGAATATATGTTGATTTAGGATTTGAAGCCAATAAAGAAAAAAAAGAATATTTAAAAAATATAGCCGAAAAACTAAATATAAAACTTCACATAATAGATAAAAAAGAAGAATACATTAAAAATATTTTATTTAATCCTGTATATGGATATGGTAAAAATATGAATCCATGTATTGATTGTCATGCGTTTATGATAAGAAGTGCTAAAGAACTTATGGAAAAAGTGGGTGCAAAATTTATTATAAGCGGTGAAGTAGTAGGTCAAAGACCAATGAGTCAAAGACTTCCTGCATTAAATTCTGTAAATAAGTTAGCAAAAGCTGATGGATTAATTTTAAGGCCTCTTAGTGCAAAACTACTTCCTCCTACAATACCAGAAATTAAAGGATGGGTTGATAGAGAAAAACTTCTTGATATCAGTGGAAGAGATAGAAAAAGACAGCTTGAACTTGCTAAAAAATATAATCTTGAAAACTTTGAATCTCCTGCTGGAGGATGTTTGCTTACAGATATTAATTTTTCAAAAAGGCTTAAAGATTTTTCAAAATATCTTACATTAACACCAAATGAAATTGATATATTAAAAGTAGGAAGACATATAAATTACAATGGATATAAAATAATTATAGGAAGAAATAAAGATGAAAATCCAATTCTTAAAGAATATAAAGGAGAAAAATTTGTTAAAATGTTTCCAAAAGGATTTGCAGGACCTGTTGGTTTGATTCAATCAGATGCACCTGAAAATGTAAAACAAAAAGCTGCTGATTTTATGATAAGTTATACAAAATTTGATAAAGGTGATATAATAATAAATCAAGAAATTTTTAAAGGTCAAAAAATAGACAAAAAAGAAATTCAAAAATATATTATTTAAGGAGTAATAATGAAAAAATTAATTTTTTTAGCCCCAATATTTGTATTTGCTACTACTTGTTATTATAATGAAGGTCTTTATGCTTATTTAGCAAAAAACTATAAAAAAGCAGAAAAATATTTTAAACTAGCTTGTGATAAAAATAAAAATGCATGGGGATGTTTTTCATACGCTCAACTTGTAAAAAATAAAACACTTAAATTAGAATATAAAGCAAAAGCTTGTCAACTTGGATTAAAACCTGCTTGTAAAAAATAACTATTTAATATATCCATGATTTACTAAATAATTATACACAAAACTCACGATATCTCCACAAGCTCTTCCTCCATCCCCTCCATGTTCAACCAAAACAGTTACTATATATTGAGGATGTTTATAAGGTCCAAAAGTTGTAAGCCAAGCTTGAGGACGTAAGAAATATTTTATTTCTTTTTTTATATGTTCTTCTTTTACTTCTTCAGGAACAGTATAGACTTGTGCTGTTCCTGTTTTGCCTGCAATTGTTATTTTTGTATGAATATATTTTGTAGCAGTTCCTCCAGGAGAATTACAAACCTCCCACATTCCTTTTCTTACAATCCATAAAGATTTTTTTTCTTTAGATGTTAAAACATCTCTTAAAATAGGTTTTGTTTTATTATTATCAATTTTTAAGGCTACAAAAGGTCTTGGAAGTTTTCCTGTTGCCAAAAGAGCAGTATCATCCGCTATTTGTAAAGGAGTAACAAGAAAATATCCCTGTCCTATAGAAACATTTAATGTTTCACCTAAAAACCAAGGCTGATGATATTTTAATGCTTTCCATTTTCTTGAAGGAACAATTCCTGCCTTTTCATTTGGCAAATCAATTCCAGTCTTTTTACCAAAACCTATTCTTTTAAAATTTTTTGCCAAATAATCAATTCCAAGTTTTAATCCTACCTGATAAAAATAAGTATCTACACTCTCTTTTATTGCTTTAATTATATTTGTTTGACCATGTCCCCATGGATTCCAATCTCTAAATTTTCTATTTCCTAAAATTATATATCCAGGACAATTTATTTTTTTCCAAGGATTCCATTTTCCACTAGCAATAGCAATTAAAGCCTCTGCAGGTTTTATAGTAGACCCAGGAGGATAAAGACCACTTACAGGTTTATTAAGTAAAGGATTATACACATTATGGGACAATTCATACCATTTTTTATATGAAATACCTTTAACAAATAAATTATTATCATATGAAGGTACTGAAACTAAAGCTAATACTTCTCCATCTGTTTTCATAACAACAACAGCACCTTTTTTATTATCTTTTACCATTTTATCATATATTGCCTGTTGTAAATTTTTATCTATTGTCAATGTAATTGAATGAGTTTTTGGAGGAGTTACTTTTAAAACTTTTAAAACTTGATTTCTTGCATTTACTAAAACTTTTTTTTCTCCTAAACTACCTTGCAAAATATTATCATAATATTTTTCAATTCCCCTTTTACCTGCAACTTGAGTATATTGAATAACAGGATTTCTTTGCAAATCTTTTTTATTAGCTCTTGCTACATAACCTAATACATTTGATAGAAATATTTTATATGGATAATTTCTTAAATATGTAGTTTCAAATCCAATATTATCATTCAATGAAAGTATAGGTTCAATTTTATATACATCATCTTCACTTAAATATCTAACTACAGGAATATTTTTATTTACAAAAGGAGAATCTTCTTTTTTATATTCTTTGTAGATTTTAGTTTTATTTACATCCAAAACAGCTGCAATATCATTTATAGTTGAATTTAATTCTCTATCTTTTAAATGAGGCTTTATTGTTAAATCAAATCTTAATTCATTAACAGCCAAAGGCGTATGATATCTGTCATAAATAACTCCTCTTACAGGAGCAAGAGGAATTATTTTTATAATATTATGTTTAGCAAGTTTATTATATTTTTGATATGAAAGAACACTCAAGTCATAAACTCTATAAATTAATATCCCATAAAACAAAATTATTAAAAAAAGCAAGATTCTTATTTGCATTTAATAACCCTAATAATTACTATATCAAATGCAAAATTATATAAAATATAAATAAATATAAAATTAATATTATAATGCTCAATTATTAAATAAATAAAATAAGTAAAATAAACAAAAAAACTTACAACTACATCTAAATAATCTTTATCAAAAAAATCCAATATTTTATATTTTAAATAAAAATAATAAAAAAGATAAAAAAATTCAAAATAAAAAATATTGTATTTATGTAAAATTGAAAACAACGCAATATAAACAACAGCACTAAATAAATCTAAACAAAAAAATACAAAACCCAATAATAATGGGAAATAAATAAAAGATGAATTTAAAATAGCTATTAATATTACAAAAAAAATTATAAAGATATAATAAGAGCTATTTCGTTGCAATTTGGAAAAAATTTGCATTTTATACAATCCGCCCATATTTTTTTATCAGGTATTGATTCTTTTGGTATTTCTCTAAAACCTAACTTTTCAAAAAACTCTTTTTTATAAGTCAAAGCTAAAACTTCTTTAATTCCAATCTCTTTTGCTTCTTTTAATAAAGCTTTAACTATTTTCTTTCCTATACCTCTACCTTGATAATTTTTATCTACTGCTAAAGAGCGAATTTCTGCTAAAAAAGGAGAAAAAATATGTAAAGCTCCTACTCCTATTGGCACATCATTTTCATAAGCTAATACATAAGAGCGTATATTTGTAGCTATTTCATCTTCATCTCTATAAAGAATTATTCCTTCATCTACATAAGGTTTTAAAATAGTTTGAATATCAATTATATTATTAAGATTTGGTTTTATTATTTTCATTTATCCCCCATAATATTTCATTTATCTTTTTTCTAACTTCTTCTATTCCTCTTTTTTTGGTATTAGAAACAAATAAAGCATTTGGATACTCTTTTTTTAATTTAGCAAGTTCACTCTGTTTTAGTTTATCAGTTTTTGTAAAAATAGTTAAAATTTGTTGATCAGGTCTTAAAAAAGATTTCAAATATTCATCTACATTATTGTCAATATCTAAATTTGGATGTCTAGCATCTCTTAAATGAATAAAAAGCTTTATATTAAATCTCTTTTTTAAAAATTCATCCAAATTTTTACCCCATTCTTTAAGAAGAGATTTTGAAACTTTTGCATATCCAAAACCAGGCAAATCCACTAAAATATATTTTTTTCCTTCATCTTCAATTTCAAAAAAATTAATAAGTCTAGTTTTTCCTGGTGTTGAAGAAGTCTTAGCAATTTTTTGATTAGTAAAAGCATTCAAAAAACTGCTCTTTCCAACATTACTTCTTCCAAGCAAAGCCACTTCTGTAAAATTAGGTTCAATTGCTTCTTTAATGCTTGGAGCAGATTTTATAAATTTTACTTTCATTGATTTACCTTTATTATAATATTTACTGGTTTTTTATTATTTCCTAAAACTTCTAGAGTTTGATTTTTTCTATTAATTTTTATCTCTTCCCCACTCATAATTTCATTTGTTTGTAATTTTTTTACAAACGCATTTCCTATCAAGTAAATATCAGTAGTCAAAAAATTATAAATTAACTTATCACAATGTCCTTTATAAGTAGCATTTTGATCATTAAAAACAAATTTTACATTACCATAAGCAATATATTTAATTGGTTTTTTATTTTTATTAAAATAGATAATCATCTTTTGAGCTAGTATATTATCTTTTCCTTTTGTTGCATTAACATCACCTATAAAAACACTTATTAATTTTTTAGAATCATAAAAAAATTTTTTACTTGTTATATGTAACACATCAGCAAATATAAAAGAAATTAAAAAAATAAATATTATTAACTTTTTCATTTATTAACCTTTAAATCAAAACTTATATTTTGAGCTTTTATATCTCTTTGTTTATCTATAAAAAATCTATAACCACTTGCATTATAATCTGCAGAATATAAAAAAAATCTTTTTCCATAAATATTTTTAGTTTTTAAATTATATACTACATAATTGGAATTAAATGCATATTTATTATTTTCATATTTAAAAATAAAAGCCTCTAAAAGCTTATTTTTTAAAATAGCTTTTCTTGCAAAAAATTTCTCTTTTTTATTCAAATCACTGACATTTAAATCTTTAGCAATATATAGATTTTGAAAAATATTCAAAGAATTAAAAGCTCCTTTTTTACTTAAATTAACTTCATATATAAAAAATTCACCATTTATAATTTTAGCCAAAGGAATTTTATTTTGAATTTTTTTCTCATTATTTAATTTTATTTGAAAATTTTCATATACAGGAAAAATCAATATTAAAATTAAAAATATTATTAAAAAAACTAATTTACCCATAATTCCAAAAATTTATCATATAAATTTTCTTCTTTTAAAAGAATTTCTATCATCTCTGCAACCGCACCATCACCACCTTTTTTTGTCAAAGGATCACTAACATAATCATAAATATAAGGATTCGCATCAAATGGTGCAAATGTTCTTTTTACAATTTTCATCATTGAAAAATCATTCATATCATCTCCAATAACTGCCACATTAGATAATGAAATATTTTCTTTTTCACAAATTTCTTTTAATTTAGCAGCTTTATCTCTTATTCCTTGTTCTACATATGTAATTTTAAGTTCTTTTGCTCTTCTTTCTACCATATTTGAAATTCGCCCAGTAATAATAGCACTTTTTTTACCAAGTCTATTCCAAGAAGCTATCATTAATCCATCTTTTATATTAAAAGCTTTTATTTCTTCACCCTCACTTGAATAATAAATTTTTCCATCAGTTAAAGTTCCATCTACATCAATTACAATAAGCTCTATCATAATACACCTTTTGTTGAAGGAACACCACTTTTTCTATAACTTAAAGCTCTTCTTAAAGCCACAGCAAAAGATTTAAAAGCACTTTCAATTATATGATGTTTATTTGTGCCTCTAAGATATATAATATGAGCTGCTATTTTAAAATTAAATACAAGAGATTTAAAAAACTCTTCTACTAATTCTAAATCAAAATCTCTAATCGCACCATCCCTTGGCATATCATAAACTAAATATGCCCTACCTCCTATATCCAAATCAACCTCAACTGCCGCTTCATCAAGAATAGCTACTGCATTTGCAAATCTTTCAATATCTTTTATAGGAAAAATTTCTTTATATAAAGCTTGCCCTAAAACAATTCCAACATCTTCAACACTATGATGATAATCTACATCAATATCTCCATCACAAAAAATTTCCATTGAAATACCACTATGTTTTGCCAAAGTTTCAAGCATATGATCAAAAAAACCTATCCCTGTAGAAATATTACTTTTAAAGCTCCCATTAACATCAACCTTAATCTCTATTTTTGTCTCTTTAGTTTCTCTTTTAATTTCTGTCATACTAATCTCCTATAATAAATCCTGCAATATGATGAGTCAATTCAAATTTTTTAGCTTCATTATAGGTTCTAAATCCTACAATAAAAACTTTATAAAAATCCCCTATTTTTGTAACTTCCGTATTATAGCCAAATTTTTTATATTTTTTTGCTGTTTTCATAGCTCCTATTTTACTGATAAAAGCTCCTACTTGAATTTTGTATCCACTTACATAATTTTTACCCTTAAATCCTATCACTGTTAACTTAACAGGAGCAGTCCCTGTAATATCAAGTCCTATTTTTTTTGCAGCAGCATAACTTAAATCTATTATTCTACCTTTTACAAATGGTCCTCTATCATTTATTCTTACAATTACACTTTTTCCATTATTTAAATTTGTAACTTTTACAATAGTATTCATCGGAAGAGTTTTATGTGCTGCTGTATAAGCAAACATATTATAAATTTCTCCATCACTTGTATATTTACCATGAAAATTTGGACCATACCAACTAGCAATCCCTCTTTGGGTCCATCCCAGAGGCACTTCTCTTTTAGGATAATAGATTACTCCATTTACTACATATGGTTTTTGAGTTGATTTTGTTATACCAGGAGCTGGTAAAACATACGAATTGTATTCTTTTGTGGCACACCCTATAAATAATAAAAAAATAATGGTTAAATATATTCTCAACTAAAACCTTTGAGGAATTTTTAATAATTGCCCAACTCTGATAATAGATGAATTTAAATTATTAAATTGCATGATTTTTTTATAAGAAACACCAAACTCTTTAGCAATTTTTAAAAGAGAATCGCCTCTTTTTACTTTATATTTAATAAACTTATATGTTAATGGAATAAATATTTTTTGATTAATATGTAAAAATCTTCCTAATTTATTATAAGCTTCTAATACTGAAAGTTTAATATCAAATTTTTTAGCTATTTTTAATAAGGTATCGCCTTTTTTAACTCTATAAATATAGACATATTTTCTATTTTTAGGATTAAATTTCATATCAAATAATGCCAATTTATTTGCAGGTATGTATATATAATATTTATATGGAGGAGTAAAAGAATACTTAAGTTGTAAATTATGAAGTCTTAACGTATCATAAGGCACATTTAATATTTTAGAAATATAAAATAAAGAAGT
>JALVUH010000040.1 GCA_027035735.1 Nautiliaceae bacterium | reverse complement strand
GGCAGTAAGATTTGGAGGAGAAGAATTCTTAATAATTTTAACTAATTTAAAAAGTCAAGAAGATTTAGAAAAAATAGCAGAAAAAATTAGAAAATCAGTTGAAAAAACAAAATTTAATACAGGTAAAAATATAATCTATAAAACAGTAAGTATTGGGGGAGCTTTATATCCTGATCAATGCAAAAAAGCTTGGGAATGTATAAAATATGCAGATTTAGCACTTTATAAAGCAAAAAATAGCGGAAGAAATAGAGTGGTAATATTCTCTCCTCAATTAAAAATAGATGCTAATTATTAGATTTTTTTTTGCATTTATTTTTTTTAGGAGCTCCAAAAGAGATTAAATCTTCTACTGTAACAATATCTTTAGGTAAATTTTCCAAAGCTTTTAAAAATACTCTAGTAGTAGTTCTAGCATCCCCCAAAGCTCTATGATCAACTTCTGGAGGAAGATTTAATTCCTCTTTTAAATATTTAAGCCCATATCTATTCGCTTCAATTGTTTTTTCAGCAAGAGTAATTGTACATAAATGTCTATTTAAAAGCTCTCCTAAATTCTCTTTTTCAAATTGTTTAGCTAAAAAATTAAAATCAAAATCAGCCGCATGAGCTACAAAAACACTATCTCCTAAAAATAATCTAAATTTTTTAAGTATCTCTTTTTGAGATTTTTGATTTTGAAGCATTTCTTGATTAATGCCAGTAACTTTTGTTACATATTTTGGTACTTCATCTGCATAAATAAGTGAAGAAAATTCATCTATAATGTTTCCATTTTTAATTTTAACAGCACCAATTTCAATAGCTTGACCTTCTTTTGGTTTTGAATTATTTACTTCTAAATCAACTATAGTATATTCATATTCATCATAAGGAGTTAAAGCTGTTTTTAAATAAATCTTATCATCAATTATAGTTAATGGAAGCCCTTGAAATTTTAATAAATCATATATTGCTTCAAAATCAAATCCTACATATTTATTTTTAAAAAAATTAAAAAATTCATCTTTACTAATACCTCTTTTTAATTTAGAGATAATCTTATCCATTCCTACTCTTTTTTTAAAATTATACTAAAAAATTAGATATTTTAATTTTGGAAAAAAATTATTAATTAATATCTTTTTGCTATTGCAACTAATCTATAAACTTGCTATAATACCCTAAAAATTAAAAAAGGATAAAAATGGTATTGGTTATGAAAGTTGGTGCAACTGAAGAAGAAATACAAAAAACCATCAACCAAATAAAAGAATGGGGGCATGAAGTTAGTATTGCACCAGGAGAAAAACAAGTAGTTATAGGAATTATAGGAGATAAAACAGACCTTGCAGGAAGACCTCTTAATACACTTCCAGGAGTTGCAAAAGTACTTGAAGTTTCGGCTCCATATAAAAGAGCTAGTAGAGAATTTCATCCAGAAGATAGTGTTTTTGATATTGAAGGTGTAAAAGTTGGAGGAGGACACAAAGTAATCATTGCTGGACCTTGTAGCGTTGATACAGTTGAGAATGTAGTATACTTGGCAAAAGTAGCAAAAGAAAATGGCGCTCATATGCTAAGAGGAGGAGCATATAAACCTAGAACTTCTCCATATTCTTTCCAAGGTCATGGAGAAGAAGGTCTAAAAATGTTAGCAGAAGCAAAAAAAGAAACAGGACTTCCAATTGTAACTGAACTTATGAGCATAAATGATATTGATGTAGTATATAAATATGCAGATGTGATTCAAATTGGTGCTAGAAATATGCAAAATTTCCCACTTCTTAAAGAGATAGGAAAACTTGATAAACCTGTAATTCTTAAAAACGGAATTGCTTCTACAGTAAAAGAACATTTAATGAGTGCTGAATATATTATGAGTGAAGGGAATGAAAAAGTTATTCTTTGTCTTAGAGGGACTAGAACTTATGAACCAAGTGTTAGAAATACTTTAGATGTAACTTTAATTCCAATTATGCAAAAAATGACTCATCTACCAATTATTGTAGACCCAAGCCATGCTGCAGGTAAAAGAGAATTTGTAAGTCCTCTTGCATATGCAGGAATGGCAGCAGGAGCTGATGGATTAATAGTTGAAATGCACAATTGTCCAAAAGAAGCATTGAGTGATGGAGACCAAGCATTATTACCAAGAGATTTTGAATATCTAATGAAAAAACTAAAAGAGCTTAAACCTTGGAATCAAAAAGAGTGGTGGAAATTTGACGCTGAGAAAGAGACAGATTGTATAAAAGTTAAATAAATTTTTTTCTTTTTTTCACCTTTCTTTTCATAATCATTAGCTCTTAATACCTAAATGATACGCAAATACTGACTAAATAAAGTGAAACAATTGCAAATTTTAATGAAGCAAAAGCGTTAAAAAAAGTATTTTGTCTGAGTATAGTGAGTTAATACTTTTTAGCTTTTGCAAAAAGTTAAAAAATTTGTACTT
>JALVUH010000039.1 GCA_027035735.1 Nautiliaceae bacterium | reverse complement strand
GTATGGGAGAAAAGATTAAAAAATGTACCAAATATTTTAGCCGCTATCAGGATTTTTCTTGCTTTTTTAATGTATCTTTTTTTAGTCAATAGAGATATTTTCCATATACATCCCTCATGGCTTGATTATTTTGCTGCATTAATTTTTGTAATAGCTTCAATAACTGATTTTTTTGACGGTTTTATTGCAAGAAATTTTAATGCAGTCAGTAAACTTGGCGAAATACTTGATCCTCTTGCCGATAAAATGCTGACTCTCGGTGCATTTTTAGGTCTTTTATTTCTTCATAGAGCCGATGCGTGGGCAGTTTATCTTATTTTGGTAAGAGAATTTTTTATAACAGGTTTAAGAGTTGTTATGGCAAGTGAAGGACTTAGCGTAAAAGCTTCTTTTGCAGGAAAAATAAAAACAGTTTTTCAAATGATAGCTATAGGATTTTTACTTATGAATTGGCCTTGTGGGAACTGCTTATTATGGATTGCAGTAATTTTGACTATTTATAGTGGATTAGATTATTTAAAAGTTTATATTAAGGCTCACAATGCTTAGTGCAATAATCATACTTTCATTTTTAATTTTTTTTCACGAACTTGGTCATTTTCTAATGGCAAAATTGGTTGGTGTAAAGGTAGAAGTTTTTTCTATTGGATTTGGCAAAAAACTTTTTTGTAAAAAAATAGGGGAAACTAATTGGTGTTTGAGCGCTATTCCTCTTGGTGGATATGTTCAAATGAAAGGGCAAGATGATTCTAATCCTTTGCAAAAATCAAATGATCCAGATTCTTATACTGCAAAATCACCTTGGCAGAGAATTTTAATTTTACTTGGAGGTCCTGGATTTAATTTTTTACTTGCAATTATTATCTATTTTTCTATTGCTATTACAGGATGGCAGAAATTAGCTCCTATTATAGGTCAGACTATTCCAAATACCCCTGCTGCTAAAATTTTAAAACCTAAAGATAAAATTTTAGAAATTAATGGAATAAAAATAAAATGTTGGGATGATATAAAAAAAGCAGTTGATGATTCTAATATTATTGATATTAAAATTTTAAGAGATGGAAAAGTTTTAGAATTTCATATAAAGCCTAAAGTTGAGATTGTAAAAAATGTTTTTGGAGAGAAGATAAAAAGGAAGATTATAGGGATTGTTCCAAGTGGAGATATTGTTACTATTAAGTATTCATTGCCTGAAGCTATTAAAGTTACAATTGATAAATTTATTGCAGATTCTACATTAATAATTAAAGGAATTGAAAAACTAATAACTGGAGCAATAGGACTTAATACAATAAGTGGACCTATAGGGATAGTAGATGTGACTGCAAAAGTTGCAAGTCTTGGAATTCAACCTTTATTGCTTTTAACAGCACTTTTGAGTGTGAATCTTGGGATATTAAATCTTTTACCTATTCCTGCTCTTGATGGTGGTCATATAATGTTTAATTTATATGAGGCTATTTTTAAGAGAGAATTGAATGAAGAGATTATGATGAAACTTACAATAGCAGGTTGGTTGTTTCTTGGAGGTTTAATGCTTGTAGGGATGTATAATGATTTAGTAAGAATATTTGGTTAAGGAGAAATTATGACTCTTGATGAATTAATTCAAAAAGTAGAAGCGGCAAGACTGAGAAGAAGTGAACATTTGATAGTTCAAATAGTAGCTGTTACAAAGTATACACAAGATATAGAGGTTTTAAAAAGACTCTATAACGATGGACAAAGGGCATTTGGAGAAAATAGAGTTCAAGATATGGAAAAAAAAGTAAATGCTCTTGAAGATTTGCCAATTGAATGGCATTTTATAGGAAATCTTCAAAAAAATAAAATCAATAAACTTCTTAAGCTTAATCCTTTTATGATTCAATCAATTAATTCTTATGAACTTGCAGAAGCTATTAATAAAAGAGCAAATAAACCTCTTAGATGTCTTCTTGAGATTAATTCATCAAAAGAACCTACAAAACATGGACTTCCTCCAGAAGAGGCGATTGATACATATTTAAAAATAAAAGAAAATTTACCTAATATAAATCTTCAAGGTGTAATGACAATAGGAGCGCATACTGATGATGAAAAAGAAATTAGAAAAAGTTTTAGGCTTACATATAACATCTTTGATAAACTTAAACCATATGGTGCTAAAATATGTTCTATGGGAATGAGCTCAGATTTTGAGATTGCAATAGAAGAGGGAAGTAATATGATAAGAGTTGGTAGAATTTTATTAGAATCATATGTGTAGAGTGATTATATTATGTTAAGTAAAAGTAAAATATGAAAAAATTAATCTTAATACTAACAACACTAATAACTATAAACTTCGCTTCTAATTTAAGTATAATAAATCCAAATTGGGCAATAATTGACTCAATTAATAATTTTAAATTAGTTAAAAAGCATAAATATTTACTATATCTTAATATCGTAAAAGAAACAT
>JALVUH010000038.1:3407-10603 GCA_027035735.1 Nautiliaceae bacterium | reverse complement strand
CTTAGCTATTTCAATTCTTTCTTGTTTATCCATTTTATCTCTAGAATCAAATACAAATCTATAAACTTTTGTAAAAGCAAAAGGACCTGCAAAATTTTTATCATACTCAAGTGCATCACACTCATAAAAACAAGCTCCACACAAAATACAATCTGTTTGTTTGTCATATTTTTTAAGTTCTTCTGGAGTTTGAAGATTTTCTTGAGTTATATCAATTTCATCTACAAACCATCCATTAACTTTTCTAATCTTTTCTTCAATAAATGAATGGTCTACTACTAAATCTTTAATAACTTTTGTTTTATTTACCGGTTCAATTACTAATTCATTATTTTCAATAAAATCTTTTACTTTATTTTTACAAGCAAGAACTGTTTTTCCATTTACCATAACAGCACAAGTTCCACAAATGCTGCTTCTACAAAAACTTCTATAAGTTAATGTTCTATCTTTTTCTCTTATTCTATCAAGAAGTTCTAGAATAGTTTCATCATTTTTAAAATCTATCTCATATTCATCATAAAAAGATTCATTATTTAAAAATCGCTTTATTTTTAGCTTCATCTACTACCTTTATTGCTTCTTTTAAAGCTTGTAATTTATCTTTTTTATATAAATTTAAAATTAAATTTATCTTTTTTTTATCAAAATTTTCATCTCTAAAAATATAATATCCTATAAGTTGTAAAAAATTTCTTGGATTTTCAGTAATTACTGCTCTTTCAAAATCTATAAATTTTACATCATTCCCGCTATACAAAATATGATAAAATCTACCAAGTTGTTTATGAAAAACTTTTTTTTCATCTAATTTAAAAGCTCCAATTAAAGAGAGTTTCATTGCATCATAAAATTCAGGAGTATCTAGAAGTTCTTTTAGAGGCTTTCCTTCAATTAGTTCCATTACAAAATATCTATTGCCTCTAAAAATAGGCTTTGGAGCATAAAAACCATTAAGATAATTTAAAATTTCCCACTCTTTATCAATTTCATAATTTTTTGACCACTTAAGTGCAGCTATTCTCCCATCTTCAAGTTTTACTTTATAAACTTCTCCTCTATTCCCTTCTCCAATTTTTTCAATTACATCATAACGCAATAAAATTCCTTAAAAGGAAAAAGAAAGATTATAAAGAGAGTTTAACTTCTGTTTTATTTAGATTAATACCTGCTTCTTCAGGAGTCGCTCCGCATGCCACATTTATAAGCTGAGTAACTTGTAAAATTGGCTCATCATATCCATCCATTGCTTTATGACATAGAGGACATGGAGTTGCCACAATATCAGCTCCAGCTTCTTTTGCTCCATCAAGAGGTTTTATAGCAAGTCTTTCTTTTTGTTCAGGCTCTGTAAATCTTGCATGATATCCACAACAAGTATCTTCATCTTTATAACCTTCGATAATTTCAACTCCAAGTGGTTCAAGCACTTCTCTTAAAATAGTAGGATTTTCAGGATCATCAACTGCAACTTCATTTGGAGCTAATACATGACACCCGTAATATGGAGCAACTTTAATTCCACTTATTTGTCTTTTAATTCTTTTTTTATATTCATCAAGTCCTACAAAATCTCTAATTAAATTTAGAGTATGATAAATTTTTGCTGTACCTTTATATTCAAGTCCTTCTTCAGCTAAAATTTCATTTACTTTTTCTTTAAGTTCAGGATCAGAATCAAGTGCTAATTTTGTTTTTGCAATAATCATATAACAAGTATTACAAGGAGTATACAAATCAACTCCTTCTTTTTCTGCTAAAGCTATATTTCTAGCATTAAGCCCATATACTATCTTTTTATTTGTTTCATCAATAACACCACCTCCACAACAAGCAGCTCTCTCAAGCAATATTCCTTCCACTCCCATATTTTCTAAAAATTTTGTAGTAATATCATAGTTATGAATATCTGCTCCTTGAAAACAACATCCAGGATATATACCAATTTTTTTCATTATAGTTCCTTTTCAATTTTTTTAATGAAGTTTCTAAATTTATCAATTCCATCAAATGGTTTAGGACCAAATTCATCCTCAGGAATTCCTCTTTGTTTAAATTCTTTAATCAGATTTTCTCTTGCTTTTTCACCTTTTTCATTATTAAGTGCAACTGCTGGAAGATTAAGCTTATCAATTTGTCCTGTTTCAAATACAGTTGCAAACCAGAATTTTGCTCTTCTTGTTGCAATATTTTCTTCTCCTGTATCTTTTGCAATTCTTCTAAGCTCAAGTATATCATCACAAGAAGATATTCCTTTAGGACATGCTGCAAAACACATTTGACATTGCACACATTCCCAAATCCCATGATCTTCTGCTAGTTTTATTCTCTCTTCTACATCCATTCCATCTCTTGTATCCATAATAAATCTAAATACTTTTGTAAGTTGGAATGGCCCTAAATACTGATCATCCCCTTTTAGAGCATTACATTGACCATAACACGCCATACATAAAATACAATCAGTCTGTTTATCATATCTTGCAAATTCTTCTGGTAAAACTAAAGATTCACTTTTTAAATTATCAGGCACAACTTTTGGATCTGGTTCAAGGTAAGGTTTAATTTTTTTAAGTTTATCAAATGCTGGTTCTTGATCTACTACAAGGTCTCTAACTGGTTTTAGAGTTTTAAGTGGTTCAATTTTAATTACACCATTTTTAATTTTATCTTTTGCTTGAATTTTACAAGCAAGACCCGCTCTATTATTGATAATCATTGCACAACTACCACATATTGCACTTCTACAAAATGCTCTAAAAGTTAGTGTTGGGTCAATTTTATCTTTAATATACATCAAAAGTTCAAGCACAGTTAAACTATCTTCAACTTCTACTTCAAAATCTTGCCAATAACTTTTATCTTCTTCAGGATTATATCTTTTAATTCTTGCTGTATATTTAATTTTTTTCATTTTTAATCCTTTTAATTATTTTATCATAATTTTTTAAAAAGAGATAAAATATATCTTAATTAATTTTTTCTTATTAAATTTTTAAAAATTTGTTATAATTTCATCTCTCTCCCGGTAGCTCAGTTGGATAGAGCGTCGGATTCCTAATCCGAAGGTCGTGGGTTCAAATCCCGCCCGGGAGACCATTTTTTAAGTTAACAAAAGTGTCAAGCGAAAAAAATTCGCTCTATTAATATTTTCTCTCAGCTGGTTCATAAAGACTTATATCTACTTCACCTTTTTCATAATTAAAACTTCCATCAGCATTTTTAGTAATCATTGAATGATATAAAAAGTTTTCATCATCTCTTTTTGGATAATCATCTCTGTAAAAACTACCACGAGACTCTTTTCTTTGAAGTGAAGCAAAAGCTAATACATCTGCAATTTCAAGTAAGTTGAAAAATTCTAAAGTTGATTGTAAATCAAGATTAAATACTTTTGATTTATCTTCAACTCCAAGATTTTTGTGAGCTCTTTCAATTAAATCTTTAAGTTTTGCATATCCTTCTTGCATCTCTTTTTCATTTTTAAATACACCAAAATGTTTAAACATAATCTCACCTAGCTCATTTCTCATATCACCAAGAGTCTCTTTGCTTTCTTTATTCATAAGTTCATTAATAAATTTAATATCATCATTTAACTTCTCTTCTCCACCCTCAACAAAATCAGTACCTTCAGCGTATCTTACAGCTTCTTTACCAGCTACATCTCCAAATACTACAATATCAAGTAAAGAGTTACCTCCTAGTCTATTTGCTCCATGAACGCTTACACATTGAGCCTCACCTGCTGCATAAATTCCTTCAATAGGAGTTTCACATTTTACATTTGTATGAATTCCACCCATTGCGTAATGTGCTGTAGGTTTAATTGGAATTGGTTCTTTTATTGGATCAATTCCTTCAAAATCTATTGCAAGCTCTCTAATTTGAGGAAGTCTCTCTTTTATTTTTTCAGCTCCTAGATGAGTTAAATCAAGATGAACATACTCTCTTCCTTCATCATCTTTAAATCCTCTACCTTCTCTAATCTCTTGCATAATACTTCTACTCACTAAATCTCTTGGTCCTAACTCCATCTTCTCAGGTGCATATTTTTTCATAAATCTCTCACCTAAAGCATTAATTAAATGACCTCCTTCACCCCTTGCTGCCTCACTTACTAATATAGCTGATTTTCTAAGACCTGTTGGGTGAAATTGTAAAAATTCCATATCTTTAAGAGGAAGTCCAGCTCTAAATGCTGCTGCTGTCCCATCACCTGTACAACCAAGAGCATTTGAAGTATATCCCCAATAAATCCTGCTATGCCCTCCTGTTGCTAAAATAATTGCTTTTGTTTTTATAAGTTCAATATCTCCTGTTGCAATATTTATTGCAGTAACTCCAATAGCTCTTTTACCATCGTGTACAATATTTAACATAAACCATTCATTTAAAAAGTTTACTCCCTCTCTTATACATTGTTCATATAAAGTATGAAGCATAACATGCCCCATTTTATCTGCACTATAACAAGTTCTATCTTTACTTGCACCACCAAAAGGACGCTGAGCAATTTTTCCATTTCCAAGTCTAGAAAAAGGCACTCCCATATGCTCCATTGCTCTAATAATTTTAGGAGCTTCATAACACATAAATTTAACTGCTTCTTGGTCTGCTAAATAATCACTTCCTTTAATAGTATCAAATGTATGAAGTTCTTCATTATCTGTTGGGTCTACATTAGCTAAAGCTGCATTAATTCCACCTTGAGCCGCTCCTGTATGAGAACGAGTAGGATAAACCTTTGTAAGTACCGCTATATTTAAATCTTTATTCTCTTTAACTGCACTAAGGGCTGCATAAAGTCCAGCACCACCTGCACCAACTATTAAAACATCAACTTTCATATTACCCCTTTAAGTATATTTGTAAAAATTATAACAAAATTAAAAAAAAGAAAATGACCATAACTTATTCTTATAATCTAGCTAAAAAGAATTGTTACTTTTAGTTACTGAAATTTTTAAGATTATAATATAAACTTAATAGAAGTTTTTGTATTTGAAGTTTCAATATTTCAATTTGTATTACATTAACTTCCCTTGAATTTTCTAAAATTTTCAAATCATCTTCTGTAGCACTTCCTGCTTTAATAGAATTTTTAGTAGAATCAATTAATTCATCATAAAGTTTTATATTTTCATTATAGATTTGAATTTTTCTTTTATCGCTTTGTATATCAACAAAAATATTTTTAAATTTATTAATTAATTCTCTTTTCTTTTGTAGATAATCAAGTTTTGAAATTAAATAATTAAGTTTAGCTTTTTGAATTTTATTTTTAGCAGTTACATCAATAGGTAAGCTTATACTAGCTCCAAAAGAATAAAAATTACTTGTATCTGATGGTAAATTATCTGAATAACTTGTATGCTGATGATTCCAATTTGCATTAATTGAAATAGTAAATAAACTACTTCCTATTTGCATTTTATACAAATCTCTATTTACTTTTTGAGAAAATTTTTTATTTTGCAATTCAATATTTTCATTTAGATATTTTTTTAAAGGAATAATTTTAAAAAGATTTAAATTAATTTTTTCAATATCCAAATCAGAAATATTTTCAAAATTAAATTTAATATTATTTAAACTCTGCTTAATATCTTCTAAAGATAATCTTAATGAATTTAAAGACATAATAGCATCATTTAAAAAAGTTAAATCAAGAGTTCCGTTTTTGTATTCCTCTTTTTTTCTTTTGACATCTATTAATCCGTTTTTAATTTGTAATTTTAAAATCTTTTTATTAAACTCTGTTATTTTGTAATCATATGCCAAATCTAAGGCTTGTTTTACTAAACTCCTTTTTGTAAGTAATAAATTATTTAAATTCATATTTTTAGAATCTTTTGCATATTTAATAGAATACCAAATAGCTCCACTCTCAAAAATAGGCTGATTTAAAGTAACAGAAAAGGTTCTTGTAACTCTTTTAGTAGCCCCTAAAGAATTATCTTTTGTAATACTATATTGTAAAATAATTGGATTTATCCAAGATTTTTTTGTTTGTAATGAATCTTGAATAATGCTTTTTTGTTGTAAATTTAAAGTTTTATTTTCTAAGTTACTTAAAATATTCTCTTTTGCAAAAATAACTAAAGGAAGAAAAAAAAAGAGTTTTTTCATTCCTCTACCTTCATTAATGCATCTTTTAATCTATCAAATCCTTCATCTATCTCTTCAAAAGAAATTGTAAGAGGAGGTAAAAATCTAACCGAATGACTTCCTGCTTTAAGAACTAAAACTCTCTTTTCAAAAGCTTTTTTTACAATTTCATCTCTAATATTAGTTGAATGTGTTTTTAAAGCTCTCATAAGACCATATCCTGAAACTTCATTAAATAAATTTGGAAACTCTTTAACGATTTCAAGCAATTTATTTTCAAAATACTCTATTCTATTTTTAAGTCTATTTGATTCTTTTTCTTCTTTTAAAATATTACATACCTCAATTCCAGCTCTAGTTGATAAATAATTACCTCCAAATGTACTTCCGTGGTCTCCTGGCTTTAATACATCAGTAAGTCTTGTAACAACTGCACCAATCGGAACTCCTCCACCAAGGCCTTTTGCAAGAGTTATAATATCTGGAGTAATTTCATATAAATTACTTGCATAAAATTCACCTGTCCTATAAATTCCTGTTTGAACCTCATCAACTATGAGTAAAATATCTCTTTTTTTAAGTTCATTTGCTAATTCTTGTATTTCATCTTTATCAAAAGGATTAACCCCACCTTCTCCTTGGATTAACTCAATCATAACTGCAATAGTTTTTTCATCAATTTTATTATATATATCTTTAATATCTTTTGCATAATCAAATCCATCTGGAAATGGTCCAAAATATTGATGAAATTTAGGCTGTCCTGTAGCTTTTAGGGTAGAAATAGTTCTTCCATGAAAAGAATTCTCAAGCGTAATTACTTTATATCTTTTAATCTCACCTTCCACTTCTCCATATTTTCTTGCAATCTTTAGTGCTGTTTCATTTGCTTCAGCTCCGCTATTACAAAAAAATACTCCACCTTTTCCATAATGAGACACTAAAATCTCAGCTAATTCTTCTTGTGGAGGAATTCTATAAAGATTTGAAATATGTATAATATTTTTAGCTTGTTCACATATAGCATTTGCAAGTCTTTCATTTCCATGCCCTACACTCACAACCCCGATACCACTTGTAAAATC
>JALVUH010000038.1:0-3307 GCA_027035735.1 Nautiliaceae bacterium | reverse complement strand
CTTCTTGTGGAGGAATTCTATAAAGATTTGAAATATGTATAATATTTTTAGCTTGTTCACATATAGCATTTGCAAGTCTTTCATTTCCATGCCCTACACTCACAACCCCGATACCACTTGTAAAATCAATATATTTATCTCCATTTTCATCAATTAAAGTAGCATTTTCACCTTTTATAAATTTTACATCAAATCTTGAGTAGGTATTAAGAAGCATAGCTATCCTTTTTTGTGTTATAATATCAAAAAAAAGACAATTATATGACAAAAAATCAATATATTGAAACAGGAAAAGGATTTATTGCACTTGCAAATTTAATAGGAGGATTATCAGTAATTAATGGATTATTTGGAAGTAAAAGTCTTACAATACCTGAAATATTTATGATTTTTTATACATTTATAGCATTATATATTGCTGGCAATATGCTAATAAAAAAAGGAGATGAATTATGAATATATATCTATTTTGGGCTTTATTTGCAACTGGTGCATTAATCTTTGCTTATTTTATAACTCATAAACCAAATAAATCACATCATGAAAAATGAATAATCACACATCATAAAAATTAATCTCATATTCGCTTATATTATTTTTACTAAAAACTCCTACTTTACTCTCAAACATCTTTAAAAAACTCATTAAATTCATCATCTCTTCTTCATCAATATCTCCAATTATAATACTAAATTTTTTAGCTTCATCTATTAAATACAAAAGTCCTGCTATTTCTTCAAGAGTAGTATTATGTTTTTGTATCTCTTTTTTTACTCTAACACCTTTAAGTATTTCAACAAAATCCTCAAATTCATCCATATCTTTTAATTCTTCATCATATATTTCAAATACATAAGCAAGTCTTGCAAGAAGCAAAGGCAATTTTTCACTTGAAATTGGAATATCAACTTTAGAAAATTCACTTTTATCTCCTATAATAGCTACATTTTTTAACAAATTTTGAGGTGTCTCATTATAATAGATTACTAAATCAGACTTTTTTAAAAACTCTTCATCTTTATTTGTAAAATAGTTTCCTTTTTTTTCAAACATAACTTAACCTTTGATATAATTTCGCCCTCATTTAATATTAAATAAAGGATAACATTGTTTAGCAAAATTTTACAAAATTATAACGCAAAAAGCGTAAAAAATGATATTTTAGCTGGAATGGTAACATCAGTAGCTCTTGTGCCTGAGGTTGTTGGTTTTGCTTTAATTGCTGGACTCTCACCTGTAGTTGGATTATATACTGCTTTTATTTTAGGTCTTATTGCCGCAATTTTTGGAGGAAAACCAGGACTAATTAGCGCAGCTGCTGGAAGTATTGCCGTTGTTGTTGTAAGTCTTGTTAAAAATTATGGGGTTGAATATCTTTTTTGGGCTGTTGTTTTAGCTGGAATTATACAGATTTTAATAGGTGTTTTTAAACTTGCTAAATTTATAAGACTTGTGCCTATGCCGGTTGTCTATGGATTTGTAAACGGACTTGCTATTGTTATTGCTACTAGTCAGTTTGAATTTTTTAAAGGAGAGACTTTTTGGGTATATCCTCTAGTGGCACTTACTATGGCTATTATCTATTTTGCTCCTAAATTTACAAAAGCAATTCCTGGAGGGCTTATTGCAATAATTTTTGTAACTTTACTTGTAGTTATTTTTCATATACCGGTAAAAAATGTAGGAGACTTGGCAGATATAAAAGGAAGTTTTCCTCATTTTCATATACCATTAGCACCACTTAATTTTGAAACTTTAAAAATTATTTTGCCTTATTCTGTCATTATAGCTCTTGTAGGGCTAATTGAAACGCTTCTTACAATGGAAGTTTTAGAAGAGATGGACAATGAAAGAGGAAACGGAAACAAAGAAGCCATCGCACAAGGGCTTGGAAATACCGCTTGTGGATTTTTTGGAGCGACTGCTGGATGTGCTATGATTGGTCAAACTATAGTAAATCACACTTCAGGTGGTCGTGGTAGACTTAGCGGAGTTACTGCAGCTATTATGGTTATTTTATATGTAGTATTTTTATCAAAATTAATCTCAATTGTTCCTCTTGCTGTATTAATAGGTATTATGTTTATGGTAAGTATAGCTACATTTGAATGGGCAAGTATTGATAAATTAAAAAGAATGCCAAAAGAAGATGCTTTTGTATTAATTTTTACCACAATTGTTACAATATTTACAGATTTAGCAATAGCAGTAATTAGCGGAGTAATTATTTCCGCTTTAGTATTTGCATGGAAACACGCAAAAGTAACTTACAAAACAAAAATGGAAGGAGATAAAAAAATATATATTTTTGAAGGACCTCTATTTTTTGGCAGTAGCCGAAGTTTTATAGAAAGTTTTGATGTAAAAAATGACCCAAATGAAGTTGTAATGGATTTTAAAAATGTAAGAGTTATGGATAGTAGCGGAGTTGAAGCAATAGATAAAATAACAAAAAAATATCTAGAAACTGGGAAAAAGCTTACTATTAGACACTTAAGTAATGAATGTAAAAAACTTCTTGAAATTGCAGGACCTTACTGCACATATGAAGAAGATGACCCAAGTTACAAAATAGCAATAGACCCAGAAAAGTTAAAAAATTAACTTTTCTGAGAGAGCATATTATCTAAATCTTTATACATTTGAGCACTTTCTTGCTCTATTTTATTAAAATCTTCTAATGCATCTTTCATACTTGACTTCATCATATCTTTATAATGAGCTTCTAATCTATTTTGAGTTGATTTAATATCTTGATAAGATTTTGTACTACTAAAAGAATCTCTACCGCTTCCTTTGTACCAAGTATCAAAAGAATGAGAGCCTTCATCTTCTTTATATTTACTGTTACCTCTAATTTTTTCTTCATAATTTTTAATTTTAAAAAGCAAAGTATTTACTTTTTGCTCAAGTGCAGTTAAAGAATCTTTCAAAACATCAAATCTTGAAAACAATTCTTCATCTAATTTACTTAATGCATTAAATCCTTTTTTAAATTTTTCCATATACTCTTGCATATCTTCAATAATTTTTTCTAAATTACCACCTTCACTTGTCATATCCGAAGTATTTTGTTTCAAAATATTAATAGTCACTTCTACTTCTTTTGTCGCACTTTGAGTCTTTTCAGCTAATTTCCTAACTTCATCAGCAACTACTGCAAAACCTCTACCATGCTCTCCTGCTCTTGCTGCTTCTATTGCCGCATTTAATGCTAGTAAATTTGTCTGGTCTGCTATTTCTTTAATTAAGTTAATTAAATTGCCTATACTATCTACACTTTCATTCAAACTAACAATATTTTCTT
>JALVUH010000037.1 GCA_027035735.1 Nautiliaceae bacterium | reverse complement strand
CTTATACCTTCAAAAATCTCATCAATAAGTTTCAAATGCTCTTCACTTCCCCAAAAGATTTGTCTCTCAGCAAGCATTTGAGCTTCGCCCATAGCTCCAAGCCCAATAGCTCTATTTCTAAGATTTGTATCTTTTGTTTTTCTAACAGGATAAAAATTCAAATCAATTACATTATCAAGCATTCTTATTGCAACTGGAATAACTTCAGCTATTTTTTCAGGAGTATTTACTTTACTTAAATTTACACTAGCTAGATTACATACAGCAGTTTTACCTCCAACTGCTACTTTTTCTACAATATACACTTGTTTTCCATTAATACTATCAAGAGAAGTTATTTTTTTAGCCTTTTTAACTACCTTAACTCCCCCACTTTCAACCTCAACATCATCTTCTTCTTCAAATAATTCAAAACTCTCATCTTCAAAAGTAACTTTTACTTTATAATGATTTGGTTCAGTATTTTGAAAAATTTCTGTACAAAGATTAGAGCTTCTTATAATTCCACTATGGTCATTTTGATTTCTTCTATTTGCATTATCTTTAAAACATAAAAAAGGATTTCCAGTTTCATAATATTCAAGTAAAATCTTCTTCCAAAGCTCTTTTGCTTTTATTTTTCTTTTTGGAATATCTTCTCTATTTTCATACTCAATATATTTCCTCTCAAACTCTTCTCCAAAAGAATCTGTCAAATCCCCTACATCATATGGATCAAACAAAGTCCACATTTCATCTTTTTCTACTCTTTTCATAAATAAATCAGGTATCCAAAGCGCTGGAAATAAATCATGTGCACGTCTTCTCTCTTCTCCCGAATTTTTCTTTAAATCTAAAAAGTCAAGTATATCCATATGCCAAGGTTCAATATAAACAGCAATTGCTCCTTTTCTAGTTCCTAATTGGTCTACTGCAATAGCTATATCATTTGTAATTTTAAGCCAAGGAATCACTCCTCCTGCTGCGTTTTTATGGTTGTCTATATAGCTACCAAGAGCTCTTATCTTACTAAAATCCCATCCAATTCCACCACCAAATTTAGATAAAAGCGCCATCTCTTTATAATCATCAAAAATTCCCTCAATATTATCATTCATACTTCCTACATAACAGCTACTTAATTGATGTCTTGTAGTTCTTGCATTTGATAAAGTCGGAGTTGCTACCATTACTTCAAATTTGCTTATAACATCATAAAATTTTTTTGCCCAATATCCTCTAATTGCTTTTACATCATCTAAATTAACTTTATCTCTATCTTCCTCAGGAATAGAATTAGGATTTGTTTCATTTTGAGCAAGAAACATAGCAACACCCATAAATAATTGTTGAGGGAGTTCTATTGGTTTTCCATCTTTGTCTTTAATGATATATCTATCATACAAAGTTTTAATTCCAAGGTATGTAAATTGTAAATCTCTCTCAGGTTTAATATAACTATTTAAATCATCTAAATCATATTTTTCTTTTAGACCTGGTAGAATTCTTCCAGCTCTCTCACCTTTTTGGAAATATTCTTTTAATGAATTATATCCACTAAATCCTGTCACTCTATGATACAAATCATATAAAAAAAGTCTTGCCGCAACAAAATTCCAATTTGGTCTATCTACATCAATTTTATCAACTGCAGTTTGAATAAGAGTTCTTTGAATTTCTTCAGTTGTAATTCCATCACGAAATTGAAGCTTTGCATCAAGTTCAAGCTCAGAATAATCAACTCCCTCAAGTCCTTCACATGCTGCCATTGTATATTTTCTAATTTTGCTAATATCAAGCGGTTCTCTTCTTCCATCTCTTTTAATAACTGTAATTCCCGGATACATTATTCTCCTTTATTAAAATCTAATGAAATAATATCTAATAAATCTTAAAATGAAATAAAAAAAGAAATTAAGAAAAAATCTTTATTAAGCTAACAGCTATAAGTGCCGCAAAATAGGCAAAAACATTTGGATAAATTGTATAAAAAATTCTCCAAGCTAACTCGGGAACTTCGGCATAAAATGTGCTCATAGCCGCAACACAAGGAGAATAAAACATAACAATTATAATCATTGCAACAGCTGCAGTAAAAGGCATAGCATTTCTAATTTTTTCTATCAATGTTTTATTGGAACTACTACCACCATTATATAAAACCGCCATTGTAGAAACAACTGTCTCTTTTGCAGCAAGCCCTGCAAGCAACGCTACATCTTCTCTCCATCCTAAATCTAAAGGTTTTGTAATTGGAGCTATAATTTTTCCAATTTTAGCTAAATATGAATTTTCTAAAATTTTTTGGTTCATCTCTTTTTTCAATTCAATTTTTTCTATTCCTTGAGCATGTTTTATTTTATAAGAATACTCTTTAATTATATCAGCTCTTGGAAATGAACTTAAAAACCAAACCGTAAGAGAAGCTAATGCAATAAAAGTCCCAGCTTTTTTTAGATACATTTTAGTTTTTATCCATAAATCAAAAAGAAGAGATTTTATTTTAGGAAATCTATATTTTGGAAGTTCCATAACAAATGGTTCTGGTTCTCCTTTAAATAATACGCTTCTTAAAATTTTAGCTACAACAAGACCTGTAAGCGCTCCTCCTATATATATGGCAAACATTACATCTCCTTGAATAGAAGGAGCAAAAAATGCACTAACCAAAAGCACATAAATAGGAAGCCTTGCACCACAACTCATAAATCCAATCACAAGCATAGTTATAAGTCTATCTTTTGGATTTTTAAGTGTTCTTGCAGCCATGTAAGCCGGCACACTACATCCAAACCCACTAATAAGAGGAATAAAAGCTCTTCCTTGCAAGCCAAAACGCTTTAACACTCCATCCATAACATAAGCGGCTCTTGCCATATAACCTGTCTGTTCCATTAAATTGATTCCCAGAAATAAAATTAATATATTTGGTAAAAACATCACTACTGTTCCAACTGCCGGTATTATTCCATTAACGATAGCATCTTTAAATAATCCATTTGGCATTAAATTTCCTATCCAATTTCCAAAAGCACTAAAACCTTCTCCAATATAATATGCAGGCAAAGCTCCTACAGAAAAAGTTAATTGAAAAACTATCCACATAACTAATAAAAATATAGGCAAACCTAAAATAGGATGAATTAAAATTTTATCTATCTTTTCACTAATTTTTTCTTTTTGAGCTTTTTTTGCTATTTGAGACACTATTCCTTTAGCTAAAGCCAGTCTCTCTTCAAAAAATATCTCTTTCAAATCATCATTATCATATTCATTTTTTATAACTTTTTTACTTTCATTAAGAGCAGGTAAAAGTTCTACAAACCAGGGTTTTTCATGAACAATTTTATAAATATCTTCATCATCTTCAAGAAGTCTTATTGATATAAATCTTTTATCAAATTTGCAATTTTTAATTTTCTCTTTTATATTTTCAATCTCTTCTTCAATTATTTCTGAATAATAAATTCTAGGAGTATTTTTTTGCTGATAAGTTTTTATTACTTTTTCAAAAAGTTCTTCTAATCCAAAATTTTCTTTTGCCGATACATTTTGAGCCATAATATTTGTCAATTTAAAAAATTTATCAGTATCAATTTCTCCACCAGCTCTTGAATATTCATCATACATATTAAAAGCAATTACCATTGGCTTATTCAAATCAGCTACTTGCCAAGAAAATATTAAATTCTTTTCAAGTTGATTTGAATCTACCACATTTAAAATTAAATCATATTCTTCATTTATCAAAAATTCTTTTGTAACTTTCTCTTCTGGAGTATAAGGATGTAGAGAATAAGTCCCAGGCAAATCAATGAGTTTTAATTTATATCCATTTCTTTCAAATTCTACTTCTTTTTTTTCTACCGTAACACCAGAAAAATTCCCTACATGCAAAGTAGCTCCCGAAATAGAATTAATTAAATGGCTTTTTCCAACATTTGGCTGACCTACAAGAGCTATTTTAATCTCTACCATTTAATTATCCTTTTCTACTTCAATTTCTCTTGCTTCTTCTTCTCTTAAAGCTATATTAATCCCATTTACATCTACATCAAAAGTATTTTTAGCAAGAGTATGTTTAAGTACTTTTACCCTCTCACCCCTTGCAAATCCCATTGAGAGAAGTTTACTTTTAAGAGGCTCTTTTGCATGAATTTTTTTAATAATTCCACTCTCGCCCATATTTAATTCATTAAGTCTCATCTTTTTCCTTTTTGCATAAAAATCTTTAATTGCTGTATAATATCAAAAGAGATAAAAATGTTTTTTGACATATATCAAGAAAGATTAAAAACAAAAACAGATTTAAATAGAAGATTTTGAAATTGAAGAAATTTAAAAAATAAGGAGAAAATATGGCAACTCTCAAAACCCCTCTAAAATCAGATTCAATTAAAATAATGCTTTTAGGAAGCGGTGAACTTGGTAAAGAAGTTGCAATTGAAGCAAATAGACTTGGATGTGAAGTAATAGCAGTAGATAGATATCCAAATGCACCAGCTATGCTTGTTGCTCAAAAAAATTATGTAATTGATATGAAAGATAAAGCACAAGTACTTGATGTAATTAGAAGAGAAAAGCCAGATTTTGTATTGCCTGAAATTGAAGCTATTAATATTGATGCATTATTTGAAGCAGAAAAAGAAGGAATTCATATTATCCCAAATGCAGAAGCAGTGAATAAAACAATGAATAGAAAAAATATAAGAGTATTTGCTGCTGAAACTCTTGGACTTAAAACTTCTAAATATAAATTTGTCTCAACCTATGAAGATTTAAAAAATGCATGTGATGAACTTGGATATCCTGTTGTAGTAAAACCTATAATGAGCTCATCCGGACATGGCCAAAGCATAGTAAAATCTCCTGAGGAAGTAATAACAGCATGGGAATTTGCTAAAAGTGATGCTAGAGGAAGTGCAGATGAGCTAATAGTAGAAGAATTTATTGATTTTGATTATGAAATTACCCTGCTTACTGCAAAAAATGATAATGAAATTGTATTTTGTCCACCAATTGGACATATTCAAAGCGGAGGAGATTATATATTTTCTTGGCAAGAGATGGAAATGAGTGAAACAGCACTTAAAAAAGCTCAGGACATTGCAAGAAAAATAGTAGAAGGACTTGGTGGTAGAGGAATATTTGGAGTTGAAATGTTTGTAAAAGGTGATGAAGTATATTTTTCTGAAGTTAGTCCAAGACCTCACGATACAGGACTTGTAACATTAATCACTCAATCACAAAGTGAATTTGCACTTCATATAAGAGCCGTATTAAATCTTCCTTTAGGATTTGAATTTATAACTCCAGGAGCATCTGCAGCCTTTAAATCAGATAAAGAAACTTTTAATCCTACTTTTGAAATTAAAGATGAAGTATTTTCTAAAAATTCAAGATTTATTATCTTTGGAAAACCTGTAGCTCATAAAGGAAGAAGAATGGGAGTTTTACTTGTAAGTGATAAAAACGCAAAAGAAGCTTTAAAAACAGCACAATATTTAATCAATAAAATCAAACTTCAATAAACTCCCTTTCTTTTATATTTTAAATTGTTTAATTTCTTCAAGTAATTCTTGTGCTAATTTAGCTATTCTTTCTACATACACTTTATTTTTCATAATATTTTCTTCATTTTGAGTAGATAATTGTTTAATTAAATGCATTTGATTAATAAATTCTTCCATCTTTTTAACAATATCTTCAATATTTTTAACATTTTCTTCCACTTTTGAAACTACTTCATTCATCTCTTCTGAAACATTTTCAATTTCTTCTTGTGCATTTATAGTTTTTTGAGTAATTTCATTTACATGAACAATATTGTTATTCATATCTTCGCTTGCAGTATTGATAGCCTGCACAATTATATTTATTGTAGCATCAATTTCTCCTAAAGATTTTTGAGTTCTTTCAGCCAATTTTCTAACTTCATCTGCAACTACGGCAAAACCTCTTCCATGTTCCCCTGCTCTTGCAGCTTCTATTGCTGCGTTAAGTGCTAATAAATTTGTCTGATCCGCAATTTCTCTGATAACTGTTAATATATTTTTTACTTGCTCTGCATCTTGAGAGAGTTGAGTCAATTTATTTGATAATTCATGTTCATTTTGAGAATTTTCTTGAATACTATTTACTGTTTCTTCTATAACTTTAACAGCTTCTTTTAAATTTCTGTTTGCTTTTAAAATATCATCTTTTACTTCATTTGAATTTTCAGCTTCATTTGTTAATTGATTCTTAATATTTTCAGCATTTTCAGATGCATTTGTAACAATTTCTGCTTCTTTTTGAATATTTTTTGTAATTGAATCAAAAGATTGTTTAAGAGCTAATGTTACAGATTTATTCTCTTCAGATGAAGTAGTAGCACTTTGCATAACTTCATGAAGAGCTCCTAGAAAATCTCTTAAAGCTTTCCTTATTTCTCCAAACTCATCATGTTCATAAATTCTTACATCAATAGATAAATCTTTATTCTTAGCTATCGTTAAAATTAAATTTTTAAGACTTCTTAATTGAAGAGAGAATGATTTTATAATAATTGTAGAAATTATTATGATAATAATAGAAATTATTGAACCTACAACTAAATCTACAATTGCTGTATCATGGATTGAATTCAAATCTTTTTTTATTATATTAGCTATTGCTTTATCTATTTTTCTTAAATAGTTAATTTTTTTTGTAATAGTTTTAAACCAATATTCAGCATCTATTCCAAAATTACCTGTTTTATGTTTTTTTATGGCTATTTCTCTCATTTTTTCAACTTCTGCAAATGCTGGATGTTTTATTATTTCAAAATACATTTTTTTCATTTGAGGATTTGCAAAAGTTAAAAAATCATTTAAGAAAGCTTTTTGTTCAGCTATTAAAGTAATAAATTTAGTATACATTCCAGGAGCAAATTTATTAGCTCCAAATGTTGCACTAAGTACAGCTCTTTCAATCCCCGCTCTTTCTTTTGCTTTCAAAAAGCTTGTATAAGCAGCTAAATCCATTGCAATCTTTTTATCTGGAGCATAAGTCGCACTCATTCCTATAATTTTTAAAATTAATGCATTCATTTGGGTATACCACTTAACCTCATTTTTAAGAGATATTTGAAAATTGTCAACTTCTTTTCTTATTTTAGGTAAATTATCTAAATAAACATGAATTAATTTATAAAGTGATTCTTTAAGCTCAGGTGGAAACTCATTTAAATTCATAGATTTAACAAAAGTTTCTAACTCTTCTACTCGTTTATCAGTAAGCTTTCTTTGTTTGATTAAAATAGTTTTAAATTTCTTTCCATGACTTCCCAAATATCCTGCACTAGCTCCTCTTTCCTTTTGTGTTTCATGAATTAAAGCACTAAGTCTTGTGCTTAAATTAATAAGTGTAGTTAATTTTTCTTTATCTTCTACAAATTTATAGTGTATTACTAATTCTTTTCCTATAAAATAAGACACCATCAATAGAGAAAAAAATACAATCAATATAATCTTAGTTTTTAAACTCAATGAGCGAAGATAATTCATTTTCTTTCCTTTTTTATTTTGTTACTTAATAATCGGCCGTATTTGTTATAATTAAAGCAAAAAAAAGGAAAAAAATGAAAGCATTTGAATTTTGTCTTCCAAACCAAGATAATGTAGAAATTTGTTTAAGAGATTTAAAAGGCAAATGGGTAGTTCTTTATTTTTATCCAAAAGACAATACACCAGGATGTACAACAGAAGCAAAAGAATTTAGTGAGCTTATAGATGAATTTGAAAAACTTGGAGCAATAGTAATTGGAATTAGTCCAGATTCTCCTAAAAAACACTCAAATTTTATAGAAAAACACGGATTAAAAGTTACGCTTCTTAGTGATGAAGATAAACAAGTTTTAAAAGCATATGGAGCTTGGGGTAAAAAGAAAATGTATGGAAAAGAGTATGAAGGAGTAATTCGCTCAACTTTTATAATAAATCCTAATGGAGAAATTGTAAAAGAATATAAAAAAGTAAAAGCAAAAGGACATGCTGCTAAAGTATTAGAAGATTTAAAAGAGTTAATTAATTCATAATGTTTTGGAAAAACTTTAAAAAGCCGCACTTAATTGCGGCTCATAGAGGCAATAGATTTTTGTATCCCGAAAATACTTTAATTGCTTTTGAACACTCAACAAATTGTGATTTTATTGAATTTGATATTCAACTTACAAAAGATGAAGAAATAGTAATAATTCATGATGAAACTCCAAAAAGAACATCAACTTTTAAAACAGATAAAAAAATAAACGAACTTACTTTAAAAGAATTAAAAGAGCATAATTTTGGAAATAGTGTCTATTTTCAAAAAATTCCTACTTTACAAGAAGCTCTTAAAATAATAAAAAAACCAATAAATATAGAAATAAAATCAAAAGATATGAATTTAGAAAAATTACTTTTTTTGATTAAAGGCAAAGAAAATAAAATTCTTATCTCCTCTTTTCATCATTTTCATTTAAAAGAACTAAAAAAACTAAATCCAAAAATTTCAATTGCACTTTTAGATGAAGAAAAAAGAGAAAATATTTTTGAATATTTAAAAGAATTTAATACAAACAATTATAATATCTCAAAAAATATAGCCACAAAAGAATATATAAAATACCTAAAAAATAAAAATATAAATATAAGTGTTTTTACAATTAATAAAAAAGAAAAAATAAAAAGTTTATTTAAACTCGGAGTAAAAGCAATATTTAAAGATAAATGTTAAAATCCATATCTTTTCATAGCAGCAGCTGCCTCTTTTTTTAGCTCTTTTTCTTTCATTACTCTTCTTTTATCATGTAGCTTTCTACCTTTTGCCACTGCTATTTCAAGTTTAGCTTTATTACGATTATTAAAATATAGTTTAGTTGGAACAAGTGTATAACCTCTCTCACTTGTATATCCAGCAAGTTTTGCTATTTCATCTTTATGAAGCAATAATTTTCTTGGTCTTTTTTCATCATGTCTAAAAGCTTTATAAGTAGAATCAAGATTACTTATATGTCCTTGAATCCACCAAGCTTCTCCATCTTTAATTCTTACAAAAGAATCTTTTAAATTTGCTCTTCCAGCTCTAAGTGCTTTTACTTCACTACCTTTAAGCTCTATTCCAGCTTCATATTTATCAAAAATATCATAATCATGATACGCTTTTCTATTAGTAGCAACTACCTTCATTTCCCCTCCTTTGGCAAAAATAATGTCCCATTTATTTGATGACCTTTTAAAATTTCTCTTACACTCTCTAAATTTTTACCGTTTGTAAGATACATAGGAATATTTCTATCCATTAAAAATTTAGCCGCTTTAAGTTTTGTAACAATTCCTCCTGTTGCAAATTCATCATTTGGATTACATTCATTATCTAGCCACTCATTTTTTATTTCTTTTACTATTTTTATAGGTTTTGCATTTGGATTTGTTTTTGGATTATCCGTATAAAAAGCATCAATATCACTAAGCATTATTAGCATATCAGCATCAAAATAGTATGTAACATATGCACTTAACTGGTCATTATCTCCAAAAAGTATCTCTTCAACAGAAACTGAATCATTTTCATTAATAATAGGAATTACATTATTTTCAAGCAATACATTTATCATTTTTTTTGCATATTCTGTTCTTTTTCTGCTATCTAAATCAGCTGCTGTAAGTAACACTTGTGCCACTGTTGTATTAAATCTATGAAATCTCTCTTTATATTCTCTCATCAAAAGGGGCTGACCAATAGCAGCAAGAGCTTGTTTATTCTCTAATTTAGATTTATCAAGAGGACATTTTGTATATCCGGCTCCTACTGCACCTGAACTTACAAGGAGTATTTCATAATTTTTATTAAGTTCACTTAATAATTTTACAATTTCATCTATTCTATTACTTAATTTACCATTTTCATATAAAGTGGCAGTTCCTACTTTAAACACTAATCTCTTCATCTTCATCTTTCACTTTTTCTAACATATCAGCTAAAGCAAATTTAAGAGCTTCTAAATTAATTCTACTTATTGCACTAATTGGCAAAATAAAAGTTTTTTCATCAAAATAACAAGGATAATCTTTACTCGCTCCATATTTACATTCTGTTGGTTTAAGATTTAATTTTTCAAAAAATTCTTCTATCTTATTTTTTTCTATAACATCTATTTTATTAAGAGCAATAGCATAAGGTCTATTAAAAAGTTTTTCGCTATATTTTTTTAGCTCTTTTTGTAAAGTCTTAAATTGATATACAGGATCTCTAAAAGATGCCATATCAATTACATAAAGAATAATTTTAGTTCTTTCTATATGTTTTAAAAATTTAAGCCCAAGCCCTTTACCTTCGTGTGCACCTTCAATAATTCCAGGAATATCAGCCATTACAAAACTTCTATATTCATCAATTTTTACAACTCCAAGTTTTGGAGTAAGGGTAGTAAACTCATAATTTGCAATTTCTGGTTTTGCATTACTAAGAGCACTAATCAAAGTAGATTTTCCAGCATTTGGAAATCCTACAAGCCCTACATCTGCAATAAGTTTAAGTTCTATTATAATTTCAAGTTCTTTTCCCTCTTCTCCTGGCTGAGCATATCTTGGTACTTGACGTCTTGGACCTCTAAAATGCCAATTCCCAAGACCACCTTTTCCACCCTCAAGCAATATTTTTCTCTCTCCGGGAGTTTTCATATCAAGCAATATTTCACCTGTATTTGCATCTTTAATAATTGTACCAGG
>JALVUH010000036.1 GCA_027035735.1 Nautiliaceae bacterium | reverse complement strand
TATTTATATCTATATGTAATTCTTCCTTTATCTAAACTATAAGGATTAATTTCAACTTTTACTTTATCTCCTGGAACAATTTTTATATAGTTCATTCTA
Organism: Nautiliaceae bacterium; assembly: GCA_027035735.1. GTDB lineage: Bacteria > Campylobacterota > Campylobacteria > Campylobacterales > Nautiliaceae > JALTBU01. The sequence continues at coordinate 10,644 of JALVUH010000036.1, read as the reverse complement.
ATTTTTCCACTTATATGACATAAAACTTCTTTATTAAGTCCATCAAGCTTAACTTTAAACATAGCATTTGGAAGTGCTTCTGTAACAGTTCCATCTACTTCTAAAACGTCTTTTGCCATTTAATTCTCCTCTGTTAAAATTATTGCTTTATTATTAAGTATTGCAACTTGATGCTCATAATGTACTCCTACTCCTAAATCTTCACAATAAACATCCCATCCATTATCAGCTAATATTGGCTCACCACTTTTTTGACAAATCATAGGTTCAAGACAGAAAACATGCCCATTTTTAACTTTTTCACCTTGATTTGGTTTTCCTTCTACATAATTTAATATCTGAGGCTCTTCATGAGGTTTTCTTCCAATACCATGACCACTATAACCTTTAAGAGGAACAAATCCATGAGAAGTAATATAATCTTCAATAAGCTTACTTATTTGTTTATATCTCATGCCAGGTTTTATATTTTCAATAGCATGATATAATGCACCTTTTGCTACATCTATCATTTTTTTATATTTTTCATCAATATTACCAATACCTACTGTAATAGCAGCATCTCCATACCATCCATCTATTTCCACTCCTACATCAAAACCAACAACTTCACCTTCTTTTAAAGGTTCATTATCTGGTATTCCATGAATAACCACTCCATTTCTACTAATACATACACTATTTGGGAAATCATATAAACCTTTAAAAGCAGGTCTTCCACCTTTACTTCTTATAAAATCTTCTGCCATTTTATCAAGCTCAATTGGGGTAATACCAGGTTTTGCATTCTCTCTTAAAAGTTTTAAAGTCTGGCCAACAACTTTAGCAGGGATTTTAATTTTTTCAATCTCAGCAGGTTTTCTAATCGGAATTGCCATATATATTCTCCTAATAAAAATAGGGCTTAAAGCCCCGTAACTGATAAAGTATCATATTTTTGCATAGTAATTTGCGCTTGAATTTTTCTCATAGTATCAATTGCAACCTGAACTACAATAAGTACTGCTGTTCCACCAAAATAAAAATTAATACCTAAAATTTTTACAAGTAACCATGGTAAAACAGTAATAATTCCTAAATATAAAGCGCCCCAAAATGTAAGTCTATTTGCTACTTGATTTAGAAATTTAATAGTTTGTTCACCTGGTCTTATTCCTGGAATAAATCCACCTTGTCTTTTTAAATTTTCTGCTATCTCTTTTGCATTAAATACAATACTTGTATAAAAATATGCAAAGAAAATAACTAAAGCAAATTCTAATATATGAAAAAGATATCCATTTGGATTTAATAAATCTCTAATTTCAACCAAAACTGGATTTTGAACACTATTTAATAAAGTCAAAGGAAACATTAAAATAGCACTTGCAAAAATTGGTGGAATTACTCCACTAATATTTACTTTTACAGGAATATAATTCATAATTCTTTTGAATCTATTTTGCATTAATACTTTTTTCTGATAAGAAATAGGTATTCTTCTCTCAGCCAATTCTACATAAATAATAAATGTAACAGTTGCTATTACTATAAATAAAATAAATAAAAGACCTATAACGCTTAGTTCTCCTACATCTACTAAATTAATTGTTCCAATAATTGCACTTGGTATTGAACTTACAATTCCAGCAAAAATAATTAAACTAATACCATTACCTATACCTCTATCACTTATTTGTTCTCCAATCCACACTAAAAACATTGTACCAGCTGTCATCGTAATAGAAGTTAAAATAACAAATGTAGTAGTATTTATCATTACGGCACTCTCACCGCCTCTACCAGTCATAGAAGTAAGTCCAATTGAAATACCAATTGCTTGAATAAACGCAATTGCTACAGTTGAATATTTAATGATTTTCAAATATTTTTGAAATCCTTGAGAATCTTTTTTAAGTTCTCCTAAACTTGGAAAAGTAGCAGCTAGCAGTTCCATAATAATAGAAGCAGTAATATAAGGCATAACACCAAGAGCAATAATACTCATTCTTTTTACTGCGTTACCACTAAACATATTAAGCATACCAAGTGCATCATGTTGATGCATACTGAAAAAATCTTTTAATACATCCAAATTTACCCCTGGCACAGGAACATATGCTAAAACTCTATAAATAAGAAGAAAGCCAAGGGTAATTAAAATTTTCTTAGCTAACGGATTCATACCCTTACTTTCCAGAAGTAGTAATATTAGCGTCTTTTATTTTATCTTTTAATTCTTTTGCTTTACTACCAATAAGTTTAACTTTTTTAGCTTTAATTTTAACTACATTAGCAAGAGTTTCCATAGTTATTTCATTTAATTCTGCAATAGCAGTAATTTTATCTACATTAATAGCTTGAGGTTTTTCTCTTCTACTTCTAAATCCAACTTTAGGAAGTCTTCTTTGAAGTGGAGTTTGTCCACCTTCAAAACCTCTTTTTACAGAATACCCAGTTCTTGATTTTTGACCTTTTTGACCTCTACCTGCAGTTTTACCATATCCACTAGCAGGACCTCTACCCACTCTTTTTGTTTTATGAGTTGAACCACAAGCTGGTTTTAAATTATTAAGTGCCATGGTTACGCCTTTTTACTTTTAATCATTTGTAGAGCTTTAATAGTAGCTCTTACAAGGTTATGTGGTTCATTTGAACCAAGAGATTTTGAAAGAATATCTTTAATACCTACAAGTTCAAGTACAGGTCTTACCGCACCACCAGCAATTAACCCTGTACCTTCACTTGCTGGTTTAAGTAAAATTTTTGATGCATTAAATTTAGCTTGAACATCATGATTGATAGTATTTCCATGAATACCTTCAATTTTTACAAGATTTTTGAATGCATCATCAATTGCTTTTCTTATTGCATCTGGAACTTCTTTAGCTTTTCCAGTTCCAACTCCAACAATTCCTTTTTTATTTCCAACAACTACTAAGGCATTAAATCTAAATCTTCTACCACCTTTAACAACCTTAGTAATTCTACCTATATTAACAACTACTTCTTCAAATTCTTCTCTATTTATATCTTTTATTACTTCTCTTTTAGCCATTTGCCATTTCCTTTACAGTTTTATACCATTTTCTCTTAGAGTATCTGCAAATGCTGCAACTACACCATGATATTTATATCCATTTCTATCAAAAGAAATTTTCTCAATATTTGCTTCTTTTAATTTATTTGCAAAAATAGCTGCCGCTTTTTTTGCTCCTTCAATATTTGAAGGAATTTTTTCTTCAGTATGAGCAGTATTTAAGTAAACTAAAGTATGACCTTTTGTATCATCAATAGCTTGGATAATTAAATATCTATTTGATTTATAAATAGTAACTCTTGGTTGAACAGCTGTTCCACTAATTCTACCTCTAATTCTTCTTTTTCTTTTAAGTCTTCTTAAATCTCTTTTAGCTAATGCTTTACTTCTTCTCATCTCTCACCCTTATTTTTTAGCTGTTTTACCAGCTTTTCTAATAATATGTTCATCAACATATTTAATACCTTTACCTTTATAAGGTTCAGGTTTTCTAAAGCTTCTAATTTCAGCTGCTACTTGACCTACTTGTTGTTTGTCAGTACCTTTTACAGTTATAATATTTTTTTCAACTGTAATAGTAATACCTTTTGGAATTTCATAATTAATAGGGTGTGAATATCCAAGTTGTAATTCTAAAACATTACCTTTAACTTGAGCTCTATAACCAACACCATTTACTTCAAGTTTCTTTTCAAATCCTTTAGTTAACCCTATAACAGCATTATTTGCTAAAGCTCTAACAGTTCCCCACATAGCTTTAGCAAATTTAGATTCTTCAGCCGGTTCAAAAGTTAAAGTATCACCTTCAATATTAACTTTTACAACACCTTTTGTATCAATAATTTTTTCATCTTGGCCTTTTTTAATAATTAATTTATTCCCTTCAAGTTTAGCTTCAAGGCCAGAAGCTAACTTTACGGGTTGTTTACCTATTCTACTCATTAACTCTCCTTATAGTTTTTACCAAATACTACAAATTACTTCGCCACCAACTTTAAGTTTGTAAGCTTCATCATTTGGAAGCACACCTTTATTAGTTGAAACAACAAGTGTACCAAAACCATTTTTAAATCTTTTAATATCTTGATAACCTTTATAAACCCTTCTACCAGGTTTAGAAACTCTTTTTACTTCATTAATAACAGAGTTCCCGTTTTCATCATATTTAAGTGTTACATTGATAAATTTTTTATTTCCATCTTCAATAATTTTATAACCTTCAATATAACCTTTTTGTTCAAATACTTTTAAAATATCTTCCATCAATTTTGAATGGTTAAGTGTTGTAACTTCCATTTTTCTTTGTGCTGCATTTCTAATTCTAGTTAATCCATCAGCAATAATATCATTCATCATGTTGCAGTCCTTTTACCAGCTTGCTTTTTTAACACCAGGGAGTAATCCCTCATTTGCCATTTTTCTTAGGCAAATTCTACAAATACCAAAATCTCTATAAACAGAGTGAACTCTACCACAAATAGAGCATCTTGTGTATGCTCTAACTTTGAATTTTGGTTTTCTTTTTGCTTTAGCAATCATACTTTTTTTTGCCATTTTACTTTCCTTTTGTAAATGGGAATCCGATAAGTTCAAGCATTCTTTCAGCCATTTTATCGTCTTCAGTTGTTGTTGAAATATTAATGTTCATACCATGAACTTTGATAATTGAATCATAATCAACTTCAGTAAATACAAGTTGTTCAGTTAAACCAAAGTTAAAATTACCTCTTCCATCAAATCCATTTCTATTAACACCTTTAAAGTCTCTCACTCTTGGAAGAGCAATAGAAATAAGTTTTTGTAAAAAACTCCACATATAATCATTTCTAAGAGTAACTTTTACACCAACAGGCATACCTTCTCTAACTTTAAAACCTGCTACTGATTTTCTAGCAGGTGTAATTACTGCTTTTTGACCAGTAATAATAGTTAAGGTATCAGCAACATTTTGAAGAAATTTCTTATCTCTTGCACCTTCACCAACACCAGCGCTAACTACAATTTTTTCAAGATTTGGAATTAGCATTGGGTTTTTAATATCAAATTCTTCTACAAGTTTTGGTCTAACTTCTTTTAAATATCTTTCTTTTACTTCAAACATCGCCCTAGCCTTCTACTTTTTTTACGTTTGAAATGTGAATTGGTTTTTCAATAGTAATAAACCCACCTTTTGGGTTTTCTTCAGTAGGCTTTACAGCCTTTTTAACTATATTCACACCTTCAACAATAACTTTTGCTTCTTTAGGTAATACTTTTATAACTTTACCAGTTTTACCTTTATCATCTCCAGTAATAACTTTTACAGTATCGCCTCTTTTAATTTTAAATTTAGGAGGCATATTTTTTCTAGCTGCCATTATAACACCTCCGGTGCAAGTGATGTAATTTTTTGGAATCCTTCATATCTAACTTCTCTAGCAATTGGACCAAAAATACGAGTTCCAATTGGCTCTTTTTTAGCATCAATGATAACAGCTGCGTTATCATCAAATCTAATTAATGAGCCATTTTCTCTTTGAACTTCTTTTTTAGTTCTAACTACAACAGCTTTAACAACTTGTCCTTTTTTAATTTTACCATTAGGAAGGGCTTTTTTAACAGAGGCAACAATAATGTCACCTACTCTTGCATATCTTCTTTTTGACCCTCCCAAAACTTTAATACACATAATTTCTTTTGCACCGCTGTTATCAGCTACTTTTAATCTTGTAAATGGTTGAATCATGTTTATTCTCCTCTTTCAACAATTTCTGTAAGAACAAACGTTTTTCTTTTAGAAATTGGTCTATGCTCAATTGCCCTTACAACATCACCAACATTTGCTTCATTTTTTTCATCATGAACAAGGTATTTTTTAAATTTTTTAACAATTTTATGATATTTTGGGTGTAAAACTTTTCTTTCAACTAAAACATTAATAGTTTTATCACCTGTTTTTTTAATAACTTTTCCTTGAATAACTCTTTTAGGCATTAGTTACCCCTTTTTTGTCTCATCGCAGTTTTAATTCTTGCGATGTCTTTTCTAATTTTAGAAACCAAAGATGTGTCTTGAAGCTGCATAGTTTTAAGTTTCATTCTAGTTTCAAATAGTTCCATTTTTTTATTTTTTAAAAGTTCTTGTAATTCTGCTTCACTTTTTTGAAGCAGTTCTTCAAAATTTAATTTAGTATAGCTCATTTTCACTCTCCATTGTAACTATTTTAGTTTTAAAAGGAAGTTTTGCAGCTGCAAGTCTAAGCGCTCTTAGAGCTGTATCGTTATCAACACCTGTAATTTCAAAAATAATTCTACCAGGTTTAATATTCATAACCCACTCTTCAACGCTTCCTTTACCTTTACCCATTCTCACCCCAACAGGTTTTGAAGTTAAAGGTTTATCAGGGAATACTCTAATCCAAATTTTCCCTGTTCTTTTCATTGTTCTAGAAAGAGCTACCCTTCCAGCTTCAATTTGTCTTGAATTGATTCTTCCAAGTTCAATTGCTTTAAGTCCATATGTTCCAAAAGCTAGAGAATTTCCTCTATATGCTTTACCTCTATTTCTACCTTTTTGTTGCTTTCTATATTTAGTTCTTTTTGGCATTAACATTTCTGCGTCCTTTTCTTCTTCTTTGAGGTTTTCTTTCCTCTGTTGAAGATGATTCTACTTGATTATTTCTTCTTTGTAAAACTTCACCTTTGAAAATCCAAACTTTAACACCAATAATTCCATAAGTAGTAAGAGCTTCAGCAAAACCATAATCAATTTTAGCTCTTAGAGTATGAAGTGGAACTCTTCCTTCAAGATACCACTCAGTTCTTGCCATTTCAGCACCGTTAAGTCTTCCTGAAACTTGAACTTTAATTCCTTTTGCTCCAGCTTTTAGAGCATTTTGAATAACTTTTTTCATAGCTCTTCTAAATGCTACCCTTCTTTCAATTTGAGTAGCAACATTTTCAGCTGCAAGTTGCGCTGAAATTTGAGGTTTTCTTTCTTCTTTAATATTTAAAATAAGTTCTTTATTAGGTAATTTTTTTTGAAGTTCTTTTTTTAGAGCTTCAATTTCACTACCACCTTTTCCTATAATAATTCCAGGTTTTGCTGCAAAAATAGTAATTCTAACTTTTTTAGGTGTTCTTTCAATGATAATATCACTAATTCCAGCATAATAAAGTTTTTTCTTTAAGAATTTTCTAAGTTCATAATCACTAAGTACATTCTCAGGCATAGTGTTATAATTAATAAACCATCTACTTCTCCAGTTTCTGTTAATACCAAGTCTTAGTCCGATTGGATTTGTTTTTTGACCCATTAGCTTTCCTTTTCAACTTCTACATAGATATGAGCTGTTGGTTTTAAAATTTTACTTGCCATACCTCTTGCTCTTGGTCTAAATCTTTTAAGATATGGACCTCTATCAACTCTACATGATTTTACAACAACTTCATTTGCATCATAACCACCATTTGCAATTGCACTAGTTAACACTTTAGCAATTACTCTTGCTGCCTTATTTGGCATAAATTCTAACTTTGCAAGAGCTTCTTCACCATTCATTCCTTGAATTTCTCTTGCTATAAGTCTAGCTTTAGTTGGTGAAAGTCTAATAAATCTTAATACTGCTTTACTCATCACCTATCCTTACTTACCTATTTTCTTTTGAACAGAACCTTTATGACCTCTAAAAGTTCTAGTAGGAGCAAATTCACCAAGTTTAAATCCTACATGTCTTTCTGTAATATAAACTGGTACAAAATCTCTACCATTATGAACATTAATAGTAAGTCCTATCATTTCAGGAACAATTGTACTTCTTCTTGACCAAGTTTTAATTGGTTTTGGATTTTTTTCTTCTTTTGCTTTAAGCACTTTTTTCATTAAATGGTCATCTACGAAAGGACCTTTTTTTAAACTTCTAGCCATGTCCTATCCTTATTTCTTTCTTCTTGAAATTATATATTTATCAGATGGTTTTTTCTTTCTAGTTTTATAACCTTTAGTAGGCATTCCCCAAGGTGTAACAGGGTGATTACCTTTACTTCTACCTTCACCACCACCATGTGGATGGTCAACTGGGTTCATAGCAATACCTCTTGTTTGAGGTCTAATACCAAGCCATCTACTTCTACCAGCTTTACCAATAGTAATATTTTGATAATCTGCATTTCCAACAGTTCCAATTGTTGCCATACATTCACCAAGAATTTTTCTCATTTCACCACTTGGAAGTCTAAGAATTACATATTTTCCTTCTCTACCCATAATTTGGCAGCTATTTCCTGCAGCTCTTGCTATTTGTCCACCTTTACCAGGTTTCATTTCAACATTATGAACTACAGTACCTACTGGAATATTTTTAAGTTTCATAGCATTACCTGGTAAAATATCAAGACCACCCTCAGCTGCCATTACAGTATCACCAACTTTTAGACCTTCAGGTTGAATGATATATCTTTTATCTCCATCAGCATAAGAGATTAGACAAATTCTACAATTTCTATATGGATCATATTCAACAGTAACAACTTTACCAGGTACTCCAAATTTATTTCTTTTAAAATCTATGATTCTGTAAAGTTTTTTGTGTCCTGCTTCTCTATGGCGAGAAGTAATTCTACCCATATTATTTCTACCAGCTTTTGCTGGCAGTTTAATTAAAAGTTTTTTAACCGTCGGCTTAGAAGTAATATCACTATTATCTAGTGTTGTCATAAATCTTCTTGACGGTGTATATGGTTTATATGTTTTGATTCCCATTTTTTTCCCTTTATACACTTAGGCTTTCAAGTTTTGCATCTTCAGGTAATTTAACATAGAATTTTTTATAATCTGGTCTTTTACCTTCAATTCCTCTAAATCTTTTCACTTTACCTTTTTGTCTTAGTGAATTGATTTTAATTGGTGTAACTCCGAAATATTCCTTAAAAATTTGTTTTAATTGATTTTTAGTAACTTTTGGTGTAGTTTGCACTACTAAATAACCTTCTTCTTGAAGGTTTAATGCTTTTTCTGTATAAACTATTGATTTAATATCTGTAATATCTGCCATAGCTTAGCCCTTTATAACTTTATCAAATGCTTTTTTATCAAATATTATGCTTTTGAATACACTTGCATAATAAGCATTTAATTCTTCTGGTGTAATAATATAAACATTAGGAATATTTCTAAATGCTAAAAATGTTTTTTCATCCATATCATCAACAACTATTAAATAGTCTCTTTGATTAAATTCTTTTAAATAATTTGCTGCATCTTTTGTTTTTCCAGATTCAATTTTAATTGAATCAACTACAAATAGTTTTCCATTTTCTGCTTTTTCATTAAGTGCATATTTAAGTGCAACTCTTTTTTGTTTTTTATTAAGTTTTTGAGACCAATCTCTTTCATTTCTTGGCCCATGAGCTACACCACCACCAACAAAATGAGGCGCTCTAATACTTCCTTGTCTAGCTCTACCTAAACCTTTTTGTCTAAATGGTTTTTTACCACCACCGCTAACTTCACCTCTTGTTTTTGTATGAGCTGTACCTGCTCTTTGATTAGCAAGGTATGCTTTTACATAAAGATATAAGTTATGTGGATTAATACCTTGAAAATCTTCAGGTAATTGATTAATTACTTCATATTTTACACTCATTTCACAATCCTTACTTTACCAAGACTTCCATTAGCTCCTGGAACGCTTCCTTTAATTACTAAAACACCCATTTCTGGATCAAATTCAAGTACTTCTGCATTTACAGTTACATTTTTGTTTCCATAATGTCCTGGCATTTTTTTACCTGGCATAACACGACCTGGGAATTCACAGTTACCAATTGAACCTGGTGCTCTATGAAATCTAGAACCATGTCCTCCTGGACCACCTGCGAATCCATGTCTTTTCATAACACCAGCAAAACCTCTACCTTTGCTTTTGAAAGTAATTTTTACTTTTTTAGCTTCATTTAATGGAGTAACATCCAAATCACCTGCTTCAGTGTTTGCAACTTTAAGTTCAACAAATCTGTTAAATTCTTTAGAAAGTCCATATTTTTTTTGCATACCTTCAATAGGTTTATTTATTTTTTTACCATGTGCATAAGCAACTAAAGCTCTTTTTTCATTTTCATCTTTAATTTCACAAACTTTAGCCGGTACAATTTTTAATAAAGTAACCGGAACGCTTGGAACTCCTACCGTCCTACTCATTCCTATTTTTTCAACTATAAATTCCATTCAATTCTCCTTAACTTAATGCCCTAACTTCTACATCTACCTCTGGTGCCAACTCAAGTTTCATAAGTTGATCCACCGTATCAGGCAATGCATTCACAACATCAATAAGTCTTCTATGAATTCTTATTTCAAATTGTTCTCTACTATCTTTATTGATGTGAGGTGATCTTAAAACTGTATATCTTCTAATTTTTGTAGGTAATGGAATAGGTCCTTTTACTTCCGCTCCAGTTCTTTTGATAGCTTCTGTAATAATTCCTACTGCTTTATCAAGCACTCTGTGGTCATATGCTTGAAGTTTGATTCTAATTTTTTCCATGTTCATCCTTTTAAAAGATCTCGTGGTTTTCCACGCTTTTGGAGTGAAATTATAAGTTATTTTAGTAGAATTTGCAAGAAAAAATAAAGGAATTTTTCCTTTT
>JALVUH010000035.1 GCA_027035735.1 Nautiliaceae bacterium | reverse complement strand
TACCCGGAAAGGGTACAACGCCTTAGCAGGGCGCCGGTTTCAGCCACTCACCCACCTCTCCATTTGTGGATTAGAATTATAATAAAAAATTTAATTCAATGCAAGAGAAAAATGGAAAAAAATTAAAATCTATGATGAGAACAGCTCATTTGTGGAGTCATTTCTTGAAGCTCACCACTTATAAATTTGTTAATTGATTCTTCTACTGTTGTAGATTCTCCATCATAATAAACCTTAATACCAACCTGCTTAAATCCCATAAGTGGATTTGGACCAATTCCACTAACAATTAAAGCATCAGCTCCAAGATTTTTAATATTCATTACAGCATTTCCGCAAGCACCACCACTATGTCCTGGATTTGAAGTAAAATCAACATCTTTAATTTCTCCATTTTCAATATCAACTATTACATAAAAAGGAGCTTTTCCAAAATGAGCTCCTCTTTTTGCAAGCAGTCCATCTGGAGTATTTGTAGGTATTACTACTCTCATTTAAACTCACCTTTAATTTTTTCTAAAACTTCAAGAGCATTATCTCCATCACTTTTTTTAACTTTAATAATTTTCACTCCAGCTTTTTTTAGAGCTTCTTCCATATTTGGTCCAATTGCTCTTACTACTATATAATTGCAATCAGCTATTTTTGATGCTTTTACATGTTTATGATGATGTTCAACTTCATCTGATGTATGCTCTTCTTGATGATTATCTCCTTCTTCATGCTCTTTTGCATGAGTATTTTCATTAAGAGCTACTAATTTAAATTCATTTCCATCAAATTCAAAAATTGCAAAATAAGGCGCTCTTCCTGTCCTTGTAAAAATTTCTAAATTTTCTCCACTTACTGGTACTGCTATTTTCATATTTATCCTTTATTTAATTTCTGCCCAACCTAAAAATTCATTAGTCCTTGGCAAATATAACACATCTTTTGGTCTTATGTCAATATGTAAATTTTTAAGTAAATATTCTCTAACTTCTTTAATTCTCCAGAAAAACAATAAATCCCCTTTATATGGAGTATTTGTCCATCTACCAACACGCAAAGGAATTTCCCACTCATTTGCTACTTGATTTTGATATTCAGCTATTAACTCTTCAAATTCAGTATCTTTAAGAGCTTTATGTTCATATTCAAGCAGACTTCTTGCATATGCTTTACATGCATTTTTAATTTTTTCCATATTATCTGATTTTATTTCAATATCTTCTAAAACACCTTTAAAAGTTTCCAAATAAAAAGATTTTACAAATTCTTTTTTTTCTAAATCAAATACTTTTACAAGCTCTTTTCTTATATTCTCTTTTGGAAGATAAATTTTTTCTGGAATTTCAATACCATCTAAAATAGGATATTTTTCAAAAACTCTTTTTTTAACTTCTTTACTTATGTCTTTAAGTTTCGGTTTTTCCATTAAATATTTTCTAACAATTCTCTCAAGCTCTTTATCTTTTTTTATGTAATAAAACACTACAGCACTCTCAAGTGCTTCAAGAATTTCATTTCTTTGAAGAAATTTACCATTTTCATCTTCTAAAAATTCTTCTCTTTCAGCAGATGTAGGGCTCCAAAAAATAAGCATATCTTCTCCTTATTTAAATTCAGCTAAAGCTTTATCTATTTTTTGTGAAATCTTCTCATCAAATAGTGCAATAGTAGGCACCATCCATTCCATCCAGTATCTCGCTTCACCGCTTTTATTTTCTCCAAAATAAGCTAGTGCAATTCTCCCAAATCCCATCTCTTTTTCAATTTTTTTAGCATCTCTTAAAAATCTTCTAGCAACTGGCGGTAATTCTTCAAATGGAAGAGGTTTTCCTTCATCTCCATGTTTTTTAACTAAACTAGCAGCGCTTCCAAGATTTCTAATAGCTTCAAGAATATTTACAAATTTATGTTTTTTAAGAAAAGCTATTAATATCTCTCCTGCTGGAATATGGAGTATTGGAGTATCTGTGTCTGATTCTCTTAGATATACAAAAAGATATGCTTTACCTTCAATCATTTCAATTCTTGCAAAAAGTTTTTTATTTTTTGGAAGTTCTTTTAAAATTTCAACTACTTCATAACTTTTTTCATTCTCTTCATATTTATCACCCACATTTTTATCTTTACTTGCAAAAAAAGTCTCTTCTCCATCAACTTTCCCAAAAACTAAATCAAATCCCCATTTTTTAAGTTGTTTGATTTTAAATTCTCTTTCTCTTTCTGGATTTCCAAGAGTCTCAAATACAAGTGTATTTAAAAGTTGTGCTTCCCTTAGCTCAGTAATCATAATATCTCCTTTTAGTTTTTAATAATTATAACATTTGAGTGTAATTATGTCAAGATTTATAAATTACTGAGCTAAATTTCTCTTGGAGCTTTTAGTTTCTCTCCTTTTAAAATTTTCTCCCACATATCTTTATCTCTCCACTCTTCTTTTATCCTTGGAGAAAATTTTATATCTTCTAACTTAATCTCTCCCATATTTTCAAAATTATAAGCATCTTCTCTAAAACACTCAGCATATCC
>JALVUH010000034.1 GCA_027035735.1 Nautiliaceae bacterium | reverse complement strand
AAAAAAACTATAAATAAATATTTACCATCAAAAATATATATTTTCGGAAGTAGACTTGATGACAATAAAAAAGGAGGTGATTTAGATTTATATCTTATCCCTAAAGTTAAACCATCACTTGATAAAATTGGACTTATTAAAATAATTTTAGAAGAAAAGCTTTTATTAAAAGTTGATATAGTAATTGCAAAAAATAAAAATAGAGAAATTGAAAAAGAAGCATTAAAAGGAGTTGAGATATGATTTTAAGATATAAAGATTCTTTTCCAAAAATAGCTAATTCCGCTTGGATTGCACCAAGTGCTGATATCATTGGAGATGTAGAAATTGGAGAAGATAGCTCAGTTTGGTTTGGATGTGTAATTAGAGGTGATGTTCATTATATTAAAATTGGAAAAAGAACTTCAATTCAAGATTTAAGTATGATTCATGTAACACATTATAAAAAAGAAAAGCGTCTTGGTGATGGATACCCTACAATTATAGGAGATGATGTCACAATAGCTCATAGAGTAATGCTTCATGGATGCATTATAGGAAATGCTTGTTTAATTGGTATGAGTGCGACAATTTTAGATGGAGCAGAGATTGGAGAAGAGTCAATTGTTGGAGCTGGAGCGCTTGTTACAGGTGGTAAAAAATTTCCACCAAGAAGCCTAATTCTTGGAAGCCCAGCAAAAGTTGTAAGAAGCTTAAGCGATGAAGAAGTAGAGATGATTTATAAAAATGCACAAAATTATGTGAAATATAAAAATGAGTATATTGATTTTATAAGGTAAAAAATGATTAAAAAACTTGATTTAGAAGATTATCTAAACAAATTAAAATCCCTTTTTGCAAGGGAGAAAGATTATATAATTGAAGGAGATATTAGAAAAAATTATGAATATATAAAAAAATTATCAAATAAAGACTTTAAAGCCCCACCAATTGTTAAAAATTTAAATACTGAACTAATACACCTAAAAAAATATGGAGATTTAAGTCATTCTCAAATTTTTGAATTTGTAAAAATAGTAAACTATTTTATTTACTTAAAATCAAGAAATTGGCAGGATTTAACTGATTGGTTTGATAAAATCAAAATTCCTGATGAAATAATTAACATTACAAAACATTACAACGAAAAAGGTGATGTTGTAGGGTTTGAAGAGATTGACATTATAAATCAAAAAATAAAAGAGACAAAAGCTTCTATTCGTCAGCAACTCTATAAATATATAAATTCAAAAAAATTAGAGCCTTTTTTGGTTGATAAACAAATACATCTCCACTCTGGTGAAGAGACTTTGCTTCTTAGAGGTGGATTTAATAAAATTTTAGATGCTGAAATACTTGGAAGAAGCGCAACTGGATTTTTTTATGTATTTCCTAGAGGAATTGAAAAGTTAAAAAAAGAGCTTGATAATTTAGAGAGCAAAAAAGAAGAGATTCTTTATAAAATAGCAAAAGAATTTAGCAATACTCTTAGAAAATGGGTTAAATTTTTAGATTTTATAAATAAAGAGTTTGATAAATTTGATGCCATTCAAGCAAGAGTATTTTTAGCTAAAAATGAAAACCTTGAATTTATAATTCCTAGCAAAACTAAAAAAATGTATCTAAGAGACTTTTGTCACCCAGCTCTTAAAGAATGCAAGCCAATAAATCTTGAGTGGGATAAACAAGTTTTGATAATTACAGGTGTAAATGCTGGTGGTAAAACGATGCTTCTTAAATCTATTTTAGCAAGTGCATTTATGAGTAAATACCTGCTTCCTATGAAAATTAGAGAAAATTCAATAATTCCTCATTTTAAAGATATAAAAGCAATAATTGATGACCCTCAAAATGTAAAAAATGATATTTCAACATTTGCTGGAAGAATCAAAGAGTTTAAAGAAGTTTTTAACAAAGAAAATTTACTAATTGGAGTTGATGAGATTGAGCTTGGGACTGATGCTAATGAAGCGGCAAGTTTATTTAAAGTAATTATTGAAGAGATTATGAAAAAAAATAGAGTTGTAATTACTACTCACCATAAACGTCTAGCAAGCCTTCTTGCTCAAAATGAAGAAGTTGAATTATTAGCTGCAGTATATGATGAAAAAAATCAAAAACCAACATATGAATTTATTAAAGGAACTATTGGAAAAAGTTATGCATTTGAGACTGCTAAAAGATATGGAATTCCACTAAATATTATTGAAAAAGCAAAAAAAGAATATTCAGATGATTTGGAAAAATTAGATGCCTTAATAGAAAAATCAGCCGAACTTGAATTTAAACAAAAACAAAAAATAAAAGAGCTTGAAAGTGAGCTTGAAAATGTAAAACTTCTAAAAGAATCTCTAATTCGCCAAAAAGAAGAATTTAATCAAACAATTGCAAAAGAAAAAGAAAAATTACTTAAAGAATATAATTTAGCAATAAAAGCGGCAAAAGAAGCAATAAAAGCAAAATCAATTCAAGAAGCTCATAGAAAATTAAATGAAGCTAATAAAATTCGCTCACAAATAAAAACTCCTGAGAGTGAAATAAAAAAAGAGTTTAAAAT
>JALVUH010000033.1 GCA_027035735.1 Nautiliaceae bacterium | reverse complement strand
AATTAGCAGAAAAAGGTAAAAAAGAGATATTAAAAAATTGGCTAATTACAATATTAATAAGCATAGGAGGGGGAATTATAATCGCTCTATTAGCTTATAGTGCATTAGCTAATTCTTCAGATATATTGGTATTTTTAGTATATTTAACATTTGTAATTGCAGCTATAATAGAAGGAATTTTATACAAAAAAATCTTTTTGGATGTATATGAAATCACAAAAGAACCTCTATTTAAAACAACTGCTAACACATTTTTTTGGGGTGGAATTTTATCTTTCATTTTAATTGGAGGAATTCTATTTTTTATAGGTTGGATAATAGCAGCTATTGCATTCTTTTCAATAAAAACTCAAAAAGGAGAATAACTCCTTTTAACTCAATCTATCCCTAAAATCCTCATAGTGAAATTCACGTGTTACATAAAAATCTCCATTTTTTCTTTTAATCACAATACTTGGTAATTTTACACCATTAAAAGCAGTATTTTTTACCATTGTATAAATTGCCATATCTTCAAAAATTACTCTATCTCCAACTTTAAGCTCTTCATCAAAACTATAATCTCCTATTACATCACCAGCTAGACAAGTAACTCCGCCAAATCTATAAGTATATTTTTTCTCACCCGGTTTTCCAGCTCCTCTTACATTTGGACGATAAGGCATTGCTAAGACATCTGGCATATGAGCTTCAGCTGAGGTATCAAGAATTGCTATTTTCATTCCATTATCTATTATATCAAGCACGGTAGCTTCTAAATACCCTGCATTAAGCCCAACCGCTTCTCCGGGCTCTAAATAAACATCCTTGATATTAGGATATCTATTTCTAAACTCTTTAATAATTTTAATTAAATTATCAACATTATAATCCTCTCTTGTAATATGATGACCACCACCAAAATTTACCCATTCCATATCTTTAAGATACTCACCAAAATTCTTCTCAAACCCTTCTAGAGTTTTTTCAAGTGCTGTATCTAATTGCTCGCAAAGAGCGTGAAAATGAAGTCCACTTACATTTTTTAGTTTATCTGCTTTAAAATTTTCTTTTGTAATTCCAAGCCTTGAAAACGGAGCACATGGGTCATATAATGCAACAGGTGCACTAGAAACTCCAGGATTAACCCTAAGTCCAATCAAAGCCTTATTTTTAACTCTTTCTTCAAATCTCTCAAGCTGATTAAATGAATTGAATACAACTGTATGAGAAAGTTCTGCTACCTCATCAATTTCATCATCTTTAAATGCAGGTGAATAAGTATGAACTTCCCAAGGCTTCATTGCCCCAAGTTTTGCTTCCCATAACCCACTTGCCGTTGCACCACTTAAATATTTCTCAAGCAAATCAAAAGTAGCCCAAGTAGCATAACCTTTAAGTGCTACTAAAATTTTGCAATTTGCCTCTTTTTGAACTCTATCAAGAATTTTTAAATTACTCTCTAATCTATCTTCTTCAATTACATACATAGGTGTTTTTAGTTTCATTTTACTCCTTTAAATTATTCTATCATAAACCAAAACATCTACCATTTCACCAGCTTCAAGCTCATAAAGCCCCTCTTCTAAACACATTAAAGCTCTATTTTCTATTAAGTTAGTTAAAATTCCACTACTACCTTGCTTTTTACCAATTGTATCTACATAAAACTCGCAGTTATATTCAATATTCACAGCTACAAATTGATATTTTTTAAACTTTTTAGTGAAATTATGTTTTAATCTAGCTTTTATTTTTTTAATTAATTTCTTATTCTCTAAACTCTCTAAAATAGGCACTACATATAAAAGAAATGTAACAAAGCTACTATAAGGAAATCCCGGAAGTGAAACTATATATTTTTCACCTGCTTTTGCTATCATTATCCATTGTCCAGGCTTTATATTTACACCATGAAATAAAACATCAAATTCACCCGTTATCTCTTTTACAAAATCAAAATCCCCTACACTAACTCCACCTGTTGTAACTACTACATCACTCGTTTTAAGTGCATCTAAAACTTTTAATTTTATCTCTTCTTTATTATCCCCAGCAATTCCTAAATTAATAGCACTAAATCCAAAAGATTTAGCAAGAGCAGTTAGTGTATAGTTATTTGAGCTTCTAATTTGTCCCATTTCAAATTCACTATCTAAATCAACCACCTCTTCACCTGTAGCAAGAATTGAGACTATGGGCTTTTTAACAACATCAACAACAGGAATACCAAGAGAAGCCAATACTCCAATCTCTCCAGCTTTAAGTATTGTGCCTTTTTTTATTAAAACCTCATCCTTTTTAAAATCTTCCCCAACAGGTCTTACTGAAAATCCTTTTTCTACTTTTTCTTTGATAATAAGTCTATCATCCCTAACCTCAATATTTTCTATTGGCACTAAAGTATCAGCTCCTTTTGGCATAAAAGAGCCCGTATAAGTCTTAACTGCTTCACCTCTTTTTATCTCTTTAATATCAAAATGCCCTGCTGGATTTTTGCCAATTATTTTAATTTCACTATCAATATCATCATAATTTATCGCATACCCATCCATTGATGCTGTTGGCATATATGGATTATCATATTTTGCAACAATATCTTTTGCTAAAA
>JALVUH010000032.1 GCA_027035735.1 Nautiliaceae bacterium | reverse complement strand
TCAAAATTACCCATTCCTTTACTAATTACCATATCAGCACTATAAAAAATATCTTTTGACTTTTCATTTGCTTTATTTAAACAAAATCCTGGAGTATCAACTCCACTGTCAATTACCTCAGCTAAATTAAATATTTCAAGCCCTTCTAAATCTTTGATAGTTACATCATTAATAATTGGCTTGCCTCTTACTAAATAAAAAATCTCAATATCAGGATTAAATTCTTTAATAACTTCAATTAAAATTTCATCAAAAATATTTTCGCCTGCATTATCAGCTAAATAACAAACACTCTTAGCACTTAATACTTTTTCTCTAAATTCACTATAATCATTTTTATAAAAATTCATTTCAAATATTTTTTTTATTTCTTTTTCAAGATTGTATTCTTGATTTACTCCTAAATCAATAACATTTCCAGCTACTGCAATTTTGCAAGCATCAAAAAGTTTATCTTTTGATTTAGATAATCTTTTTTTTAAAATAGGTTTAAATTTAAGAGCTTCTTTAATAGACGTTTTTTTTGCTTCTTCAAATAAATCTTCTTTTTTAATTATTTCACTAATACTTCCATAAACATCACTTGCAATAATAGGAGGCTCAAAAGATAAATCATATTTAGCTAATCTTCTTGCTCCTTCTCTTAAAACAATTGAAGAAGTCTTTTCATCAAGATTCAATCTATTTGTTAAATTATAAATTTGATTAAAAATACATAAATAACATTCTTTAGATATTTTCATTTAATTCCAAGCTCCTTTTTAATAGCAGGTTCATTAAATCCACAAATCCATCTATTACCTACTAAAATTACAGGTACTCCTCTACATCCATGTCTTTCACAATCTTTTGCAGCTTTTGCATCTTTAGAAATATCAATTTTTCTAAATTTAATTTTATTTTTTCTAAAAAACTGCTCTGCTCTACTACACCAAATACAACCTGGTGCTGTAAAAAGAACCACTCTTTTTTGAGACATTACCCCTCCTTTTTAAATGAAATTTTAACTAATTTTCTTCTTCTTTTTTAAGAACTCTTCCCCACATAAGTTTGTATTTTCGCTTGCAAAATTCAAGCTCTTCTTGACAAATTTCAAGCTGTTTTTGAAGTCTTTCAATTGTTTTTTTAGACTCTTCATAAACTTCTTGAATTGAATAAATTGATTCTTTTAAAAATTGATTCTCTTCTTTTAAAGCTTCAATTGTCTCATCTTTACTCATTAACACTTTTTCATGCAATGCCAAAAGCATTCCAATAGTTCTCTCCGCAATAGAGTGTTCTTTTTCTATTATTTGTAACTCTTGTAATGGCACTAAAGATTTTGCCATTGATTCTACTTCAATTAAAATTGAATCTTTTGTTTTTTTACAATTTAATTTTTTCTCTTTACAAAGTTTGATAATCTCTTTTTTATCTTTTCCTGTCAATTGAGAAAATTCTTCAATACTAAGCCACGTTTGCATCAATCAATTCTTACTTCAACTTCTTTTGAATCCATCTCAACTTTTTTAGCTTGAGCTACTCTATCTTCTTCAAGTTTTGCTTTTAATTCATCATCGCTATTTGCTAAAATCTGTAATGCTAAATATGCTGCATTTTTAGCTCCAGCTTTTCCAACAGCAAGAGTAGCTACAGGCATCCCACCTGGCATTTGAACAGTACTAAGCAAAGCATCAAGTCCATCCATCATACCACTTGGCATTGGCACACCTATTACAGGTCTAGTAGTAATACTAGCTACAACTCCTGCTAAATGTGCTGCCATCCCAGCACCACAAATAAATACTTTAGCACCCCTCTCTTCTGCATCCTTTACATAATTGTGAGTTCTCTCAGGTGTCCTATGAGCTGATGTAATAATTAACTCATATGGAATTTGAAATTTTTCAAGAACTTTTACTGCTTCTACCATTATCTCATAATCACTTTTACTTCCCATTAAAATACTTACAAATCTCATAATCTCTCCTTATATTCCATTAGGACTAAATTCAACTTTTTTTCTTAAAAAAGTTAAATATGGCAACTTACATGGAAGTCTTATTGGATTTTGGTTACCACTATGTACTGAACTTAATTCTTTGCCATTTTTTGTCAAAATTTTATCAAGTCTAAGATACCATCTATTATTTTCTTTATAAATTTTACCTGTTTCTCCTTCACATTCTCTTAAATTATTATTTGGAGCTACAATTTCTAAAACATCTCCTGGAAAAATTTTATATTTACACATAAAACTCTCTTCATCTTCATTTACAATCCCAGCTACTTGCCATTCTCCATAAGTCAAAGATGTTTCAAGATTTTGAGTATCATCCCTCTCAAACGGTCTTTTAACAATATAAGCATCAGTTAAACCTCTATTTTTAGTAGTAAGAATTTCTTTATAATATTTTTCACAATCACATTTCCCACTCTCATACCATTCATCTATTGCATTTCTATATGCTTTTGTAACTACTCCTACATAATAAGGAGCTTTTGTTCTACCTTCTATTTTTAAGCTATCAACTACTCCAGCACTTAAAATTTCGGGAATATGATTTATTAGACACAAATCTTTTGCATTCATTATATAAGTACCATCACTGTATTCTTCTAACTTAAAGAGCTTACCAGTTTCAGGATTTTCAGCATAAAGGACATAAGGGTATCTACAATCATTAGCACAGCTACCTTTATTTGGATTTCTTCCAAACTGCACTGCACTAAGAAGACATCTTCCACTATAAGCAAAACACATAGCTCCATGAACAAAAATTTCAATCTCAATGTCTGGAACTTTCTCTTTTATCTTGATTAAATCTTTAAGAGTGGTCTCACGTGCTGCTATTATTCTCTTAACTCCCAAATCTCTATAAGCTTTATAATCCCAAGAATTTAGAGCATTTGCTTGAGTTGAAAGGTGTATATCAATCTCTGGAGCAATTTCTTTTGCTTTTGCTATTACACCAAGAGTAGAAATAATCATTGCATCAACACCAATTTCTTTTAATTTCTTAATATGATTTTCAACTAGAGGCAATTGAGATTCAAAAGGAAAAGAATTTACAGTAGCATAAACTTTAACTCCTCTTTTATGAGCATATTCCACTGCCTCTTTAAATGTTTCATAATCAAACTCTTTTCCGCTATGGCATCTAAGCGAAAAATGGCTAACTCCTGCATATACAGCATCTGCTCCATAATTAATTGCTATTTTTAATTTTTCAAAATCTCCAGCTGGACTTAATAATTCTACCTTTTTCATTTATACTCCAAATTGATCAAGTAATGCTTCAATGTCTTCATCACTAAGAACTTCATTTGATTCATCACCATGAATATGTTTTGCACTTTGAACTCTCTTTTCATCTTCAATACTTCCTTCAAATAACTTATTCATATATTTAATCAATGCTCTCATAATATTTATAACTCTTTCTATTTTTTGACGATGAATATCTTGATATTGCATAATATCCATTGCCATAAAAATCTTTTCAGAGGTGGTTTCATTTGTCTCAATAGCTTGATTTACTTTTTGAATAATTTCATTTATTTCATTTAATTCTCTCTCAAATGTTTTTATATGAGGAAATTTTGAATGAAGTTTTTCACATAAACTTTTATGTCTTTGTAAAAATGCTAATACATCTTTTAATGATTGTAAATTTTTATCTGTATTAGAAGAAATTTCATCCATAATATCAAGAATTTGAGTAGCTTTTTCTTCACTCTCTTTAGTAACTTCATCAAGTTGTGCAACTACTTTATTTTTATTATCAGCTGGAGGAGGAACTATTTTTTCGTCATCTTCTTCATTTTCATTTGTATCTTCTCCTAAAACATCTGAGAAACTATCATCTATTTCATCAACCTCTTCTATTACATCTCCATCTTCTTCAATTGCTTCATCTTCTACAATATCCTCATCAATTTCTTCACTTTTACCATCTAATTCTTCTACTTCATCAAACTCTTCAAAATCTTCGCCTACTAATGCATCTAATTCTTCTTGATTCATAGGCCACCTCTTTTTTTGATTTATTATATATAATTTCAATCAAAAAGGCAAAATAATGATTGATTTGCACAATCACACTCCTCTTTGTAATCATGCAATCGGAACTCCTGAAGAGTTTATTCAAAAAGCAATACAAAAAGGAATAAAAATTTATGGTTTTGCAGACCACGCTCCCATGGAATTTGACTATGAATATAGAATGAGTTTTGAAGATATGTCAAAATATGAAAATGAGATTAAAAAACTTAAAGAAAAATATAAAGATAAAATAGAAATATTACTTGGATATGAAGTAGATTTTACACCTTTTGTAGATAAAAGAGTATTACAAAGAGAAGTTGACTATTTAATAGGAAGCGTTCATTTTCTTGATAACTGGGGATTTGATAATCCAGAATTTATAAAAGAATGGGAAAGACGTGATGTAGATGATGTTTATAAAGAATATTTTAATAAAATAGAAGAGATGGCAAATTCACGTCTTTTTAATATAGTAGGACATATAGATTTAGTAAAAGTTTTTGGACATACACCAACTAAAAATATAAAAGATTTAGCTAAAAATGCAATAAAAGCTATTAAAAAAGCAAATATGGTAGTTGAAATAAATACTTCTGGACTTAGAAAACCGGTAAAAGAGACTTATCCTTCAAATGAATTACTTGAAATGATTTTAAATGAAGATATTGATATTACGCTCTCAAGCGATGCTCATGCTCCTGAACAAGTAGGATATAAATTAAAAGAAACTATAGAAAAATTAAAAAAATTAGGAGTAAATGAAGCTGTTTATTTTAAAAACAAAGAAAAATTTAAAATTAAGTTATAAGTAACTTGATATAATTCGCAAAATTTAAAAAAAGGACAAAAATGCTCTATTTATCACTTTTGATGGCAATACGCTTTTTAGGTTTATTTATCGTAATGCCTGTACTTGCTCTTTATGCAATGCACTTAAAAGGAGCAAATGAATTTAGTGTAGGTATTGCTCTTGGTGCTTATGCTCTATCTCAAATTTTCCTTCAAATTCCTTTTGGAAAACTTGCAGATAAATATGATAGAAAACTTATTTTAATTATTGGTCTTAGCTTACTAGGGCTTGGAAGTTTAGTATGTGCTTTTTCAGATAGTATCTATACATTAATTTTTGGTAGGCTTTTACAAGGTGCAGGAGCAATAGGTGGAGTAATTATGGCTTATATTGCTGATTTGACAGATGAAAATAATAGAGCAAAAGTTTTTGCTAGAATGGGACAATTTATTGCCCTCTCTTTTGCTCTTTCTATGATTTTAGGACCTACTATAGGAACAACTTGGGGAGTTGATAAGCTATTTTTATTAACATTTCTTTTAGCAATAATATCTATTTGGCTTGTTATCAAAAAAATTCCACCTGCTCCAAAAATCGTTCATCATATGCAAAGCTCAAACTCTTTAAAAGAGATTTTAACTCATAAAGAATTATTAAAACTATTCTATTCAGGATTTATGCAAAAAGGTTTAATGACTGTATTTTTCTTACTTGTTCCTATTATTTTTACTACAAAACTTGGGTGGGCAAAAACAGAACTTTGGAAAGTTTATATTCCAGCTCTTATAGTTGGATTTTTTGCTCTTCCACTTGGAGCTATTTTGGCTGAAAAAAAAGGAAAAGGAAAACTTGTTTTTATAATTAGCGCTAGTGCAATTACTTTATCTTTAATCTTATTTTTAATAGGAACAAAAGTTACAATATTTAGTGCAGTATTAATATTCTTTTTTGGATTTAACCTTCTTGAACCTGTGCTTCAAAGCTTTGTAAGTAAAGTCGCATATGCTCATCAAAAAGCTACAGCTCTTTCTACTTCAAATACAATTCAATATCTTGGAATTTTTTTGGGTGGTGCAGTTGCAGGATATTTTTTGAATAAAGGAATGTTAAAAGAATTTTTAATTTTAGCAATTATTATGGGTCTTATTTGGATAATAGGACTTATAAAAATGAAAGAGATTAAAAAATTCAAAATAGTAGAGTATGACAAATTTGATAAAGATTTTATAGAAGAACTTAAAACAGAAAAAAATGTTTATGATTTTTATGAAAAAGACGGCAAACTTATCGTAAGATATATTCCTTAATTCTTCTTTTTTTCTTTTATTCTCTTTTTTGGAACACATATTGCTTATTTAAATAAAAAAAGGATTTTAATGAATCCATTTTTAGATAAATTTGAAAAATTTTTAGCAATTATATTTTTTAGTATGCTTTATGTTTTTATATCTACTAATCTTTTTGCACAAAAAATAAAAGATATTTCAAATATCATAGGAGTTAGAAGCAATCAGCTCATAGGATATGGTCTTGTAGTAGGATTAAACGGAACTGGTGATTCATCATCAAAATTCACATCTCAAACACTTTCAAACTTACTTAAACACGTAAATGTAACAATTAATCCAAATGACATAAAAGCAAAAAATGTAGCTGCTGTAATGGTTACAGCTACTCTCCCTCCATTCGCAAGAGAAGGAGATAAAATAGATGTTACTGTATCCTCTATTGGAGATGCTACATCTTTACAAGGAGGAGTATTACTTTTAACTCCTTTAAAAGGAGTAGATGGAAAAATTTATGCTCTAGCTCAAGGACCAATTACTATGGGAGGTTTTAATTTAAGAGGAGGTAAAAAACAAAAACATTTCACAACTACCGTAAAAGTATTAAATGGAGCTACAGTTGAGAGGGCTGTTGTTTGGGATTTGTATCATCAAAAAAGAGCAACACTATCACTTAAAAGAAGTGATTTTAATTTAGCTGTAAATGTTCAAAATACAATAAATAACTTTTTTCATCAACAAGTTGCTATAGCAACTGATCCAAGAACTGTAATTTTAAGAAAACCTAAAAATTTAACAATGCCAGAATTTTTAGCAGAAGTTCAAAATCTAAATGTTAATGTTCCTCATACAAACATAATAGTAATAGATGAAAGAACAGGTACTGTAGTAGCAGGAGGAGATATTATAGTCAATCCTGGAGTAATAGTATATGGAAACTTTACTATAAAAATAAAAAAACCAACATCAATTCTTGAATTAACAACTGATTTAAAAAAATCAAATGCTACACCTCAAGACATTATCGCAATAATAGAAAATTTAAGAGCCGCAAATAGCATTAATGCAAAAGTAGTAATAAATTAAGGAGGATATAATGAAAACATCGTTTATTTCATCTCATTCACATTCAACTCAAGAAGTAAAACTTCAGAAACTAAAAACTCTTTGTAATGAATTTGAAAGTGAGATTTTAAAATTTTATTTAAAAGAAGCTCTTGATTCAAAAAACACACTTTTTCCAAAAAGTCCAGGAGAAGAAATATATAAATCAATGTATCAAGACGAATTATCAAAAGAATTAAGCGGAAATTTTGGATATTCTGAACTTTTATACAATTATTTAAAAAATAAGGTTTAGTTTTTTTCTTAAACGCCGATATTATTGGGTAGAATTCCAAAAAATTTAAAGGTTTTAAATGAGAGTCAATAACAATAATTATTTAAATATTACAAACCTTTCTACCCAAAAATCTAAAAAAACAACCGAAACAAAAAAATTATCAAGGGTGGAAGAGATAAAACAACAGATAAAAAATGGTACTTATAGAGTAGATATAAATAAAACTGCAAAAGCAATGGCAAAATATCTACTTAAATAATCCTCTCTTCCACCTATAAAAAGGTGGGAAAAATGCTTTTAGAAAAACTTAACAAAATAAATAATATATTGAATTCACTTATAACATTAACACAAGAAGATATAAAAAACATAAAAGAAGCAAATCATAATGAGGTTTTTAAAAACATTCCTATAAAAGAAAATCTTGCAAATGAATTTCAAAAACTAAAAAATGAAATAGATTCAATTCTTTTAAGTAGAAATAAACCTATAGAAGAGATATTTTCAAAAGAAGAAGAAAAAGAATTTGAAAAATTTAAAGAACTTTTAGAAAAATTTTATAAAGAACATAAACTTTTTGCAAAATTATCTTTTAGTGTAACAAATTTTTATAATGCCTTGCTTTCAAAAATAAAAAATAAAAAACAAATTACTTATGATAAAGATGATATTCAAAATTCTTTTATGAAATTAAAGGCTTAAAATGGCAATTTCAGCTGGATTAAATATAGCTTTAACAGGTCTAAAAGCACATCAAACAGCAATTGATGTAACTTCTAATAACATTTCTAATGCATCAAATCCTGATTATGTAAGAGAAAGAGTCGTTTTTTCTACATTAAAACCAATAAATGAAATCCCTGGAGATATAGGCATAGGTGTTGAAATAAGTTCAATTAATAGGATTACCGATACATTTCTCTTTAATAGATTTGCTTCAACCTCAGCAGCTCTTAATTCATTAAAAACACAAGAAGAATATCTTCAAGAAATAGGTACATATTTTCCAGATGTAAATGATCAAGGTCTTTATAAAGATATGAAAGATTTTTTTAATGCTTGGCAAAATTTTGCAAGCAATCCAAATGATGGAAGTGTAAAAGTAGCTCTTGCAAATGCTACTGAAAAACTTACAGATACATTTCATTCTTTAAAAAACAAGCTAAAAGATATTAGAGAGAGCATAAATGAAGAGATTGATTCTAGAATTAAAGAAGCCAATTCTATCATTCAAAATATTGCTCAATTAAATAAAGAAATCACAGCTCACGAAGCAAATGGAAAATCACATGCAAATGAATTAAGAGATAAAAGAGATGCTCTTGAGAAGAGATTAAAAGAAATATTAAATGTTCAAGTTTTCAAAGGAGGAGTGACTTCTCAAGATTCACAAGGAGCCGTAACGGTAGATTATTCTAAAAGTTACCAAGTAATGCTTGGAGGCTATCCTGTAATTGATGGAGCTACATATCATGAAATAAAAAAAATTGATGTAAATGGAAATATAAATATAGGTGTTGTAAAAGATGATTACAGCATAGCAAATGTAACTTCAAGCATAGATAAATCTGAAATAGGAGCATTATTAAAAGTAAGAGGAACTGATTTTAATAGTGATGGAACTCCTAAAAATGGAACTATTGGAGATTTAATTAAATCTTTAAATAATCTAGCTGCTACTCTTATTAGAAGCGTAAATTCAATATATTCATATTCAGCTCAAGAAGAAGCAGTAGGAGTTCAAACATTCAAACCTATAACAATTTCTCCTGATATGCAAAATACCCCTCTATCTCTTTTATATCAAGAAGGAATTTTAGCCCATGATGTAAGAAATGGAATTTTAAAACTTGATGTTCTTGACAATGATGGAAATCCGCTAACAACTCTTCAAGTAAGTATAAAAAAAACAGATACAATAAATGATGTATTACAAAAAATAAATGATAAAATTGATTCTTATGATAGTAGCTTTGATGTTCAAGCAGTAATTAAAAATGGAGAAATAAAATTTGTACCAAAAGATTCAAATGGCGATGGAGAAGTTAATCCAAAAGGAAGTATCTTAGTAAGCGATGATGGAAGTTTAATGTTTAGTGCTCTAAAAGAGTATGAATACCTTCCAATAAATCAAATAAATAACCAATTACCTCTAAAACTTCAAGATGGAGGATTTGATGTAAATGTATATGATGACAATGGAAATATTATTGCACAAAGACATATTAAAGTTGATTTAAACTCAACAGACCCAAGATACAATACAATACAAGGAATAATAAATCAAATAAATACAAGAAATATAGATGATAACAATGATAATAATTCAAATGATGATGTTGATGATTATTATCAAGCTTCTATTTTAAATGGAAAAGTAATATTTAATAAAAAAACAGACCAAAATACTTATATTGGTCTTGATAATGATAAATCAAATTTTGGAGGAGTATTTGGAATTAATCAATTCTTTGAAGGACATGATGCTTCTAGTATCTCTCTTGCTAAAAAATTAAAAGACAATCCAAGTCTTATTCATGCCTATAAAGCTCCAAATCAAGGAAATAACGAAGTTGCAAATGATATCCTTCAACTGCAATTTGAAAAACTAAATTTTGATGATGGAAGTAATGCTACTTTATTTGAATATTATAGACAAACAACTACTAACTTAGCAGATACTATAAGTAATGTAACTAGTAAAAAAGAAGCTACTCAAACGCTTTATAAAAGTATTTCAAATGAATACTATTCTTTAAGTGGAGTAAATATAGATGAAGAGTTAATAAATCTTGAAAAATATCAAAGAGGATACCAGGCAAATGCAAGAGTTATTACTACAATAAACAATATGCTTGATGCCCTTTTTGGCATCAAGCAATAGGCTCATCATAATCTACTTGAATAATATCTTCAAATAAATCCCATCCAAAATGTAAAACATCAATTTCACAAACTCTCTCAAGATATTTTTTTCCGTTTTCATTTCTTACAATATAAACTTCAGCTATCATTGTATCTTTTGGATAAAAATTTTTAGCAATAACTTCTAATTTTTTATCATTTACTTTTACTAAATCTGGCAATAATAAATCACAGAAAAAATCATAAATAGGTTCTTCAGGAGTATCAATATCACAAGCTGTATATCCTATTTTAAGTTCTTTAATATCTGGATTTTCTTCATATTCAAAATATCCATCACCACTTGCTTGCATCAAACATACTACATCACCTTCATTTAGATGTTCAGTAATTAAATTATCAACGCTTTTATTGATATATTCCACATCTTCAAAGAAAAATGTATCATCTCCTATTTCAATTTCTGTATTTTCTGGTACAGTTCCAATAAGCTCAGTCTCAAAACTAAGAGCTTCTGCTTCTCCACTATCTATATAACTTGCTACTGTATCTTGAAATTTTTCAATTTCTTTTAAATTATCTAAATCATAATCTTCACTTGAAATTAGCGGAGTTAAATCATAAACTTTAATTATATTAGTTTCACCTCTAATAACCATAATTTCCCCTTTTTTATTATAATTATATCATAAATCTTTATAAAGGCAGGCTAAATGGATATAAAACAAAAACTTGATAATCTTATTAAAGAAAATATTTATGAAGTAAATGAAAATAAATTAGACCCTATAATAATAGCTAAAAAATATAATGACGAATATATAGCTTTAATATCTGCTCTTTTTGCTTATGGCAATGTAAAAGCAATAATCAAATTTTTAAAAAGTCTGGATTTAGAAAATTTAAATTCAAATAATGCTTATTATAGATTTCAAACAAAAAAAGATGTAGAAGAATTTTTAAAGACTTTAAAAATAATGAAAGAAAAATATTC
>JALVUH010000031.1 GCA_027035735.1 Nautiliaceae bacterium | reverse complement strand
TTCTTGTTAACATCTCGCGGCTTGAATCTCCTCCAAGATAAGCACCTGCTACTTTTTGAAGTTTTACATTTTGAAGATATTTTGTATTTGGAACATGAGGTCCACGGCACAAATCTTCAAAATCACCCTGTTTATAAATAGACACTACATCGCTTGGTATCATTTTTAAAACTTCTTGTTTTAGCTCATCATCTTTAAATTTCTCAATTGCTTCATCTTTACTTATTTCATATCTTTCAATTGGAATTTTTTTCTTAGCTAAAGCTTTCATTTTCTTTTCAATATTTTTTAAATCTTTATCACTTATTGGAGTAGAAGTTTTCAAATCATAATAAAATCCATTTTCAATCGTAGGTCCTACATAAAATTTAGCATCTGGATAGAGTTCTTTTATAGCTTGAGCCATTAAATGTGCAGCCGAATGTCTAATAATTTCAAGTGCTTCTTCACTATTATCAAAATATATAGGCTTAGCATTGCTTACATCTAATTTTTTTGCTTCTATTGTTTGCAAATCAACAATATTATCACCTATTTTATAACCAATTATATCATTACTCATTAACATCCTTTTGAAAATTTAGAATTATGAAGATTAATGTAGAAAAAAATGAAGATAAACTATTCAAGCAAACCCCTATTTATTGCAATCTCCTTTTTTATTTGAATTTTAACTTAAATTAATATTGATGTCAATTTTATTAATTCAATTTTAAAAAAATTTTTTATTTATTAACCAATTCTTCAATAGCCTTTTCTTGTTTTTTCAATCTAGAGAAAATTTGAGAAACAGGCACAAAAATTTCTTTGATATGTTGAATATCCTCTTTTTTTGCCAAAAGCAGCACTTCATCGCCTTTGTAAATTTCGTTTATCTCTTTAGGATGCAGCCACTCCCCATTTCTAAAAATATATAAAACTCTTAAATTTTTTATATATTTTGCATTATTAATTTCTTTTAATTTAGTATTTTTTAATATTTCACCAAAATAAAGATACTCTCCTGTAGGAAGTTTAATAGGAATTCCGCTTTCAAGAAGTTCTAAAAATTCTTGATTTCTTATTTTTTTAGGAGAAAGCTTAATCAAATCCATATAACAAATTAAAATTTCTTTTAATTTTTCAATCTGAACATATGGAGAGTAATTTTTATTTATCAATTGAGATTCATATAAAGTAATATATTTAAACTTAAAAAGTTTAACCAAAATATTATGAAAACAACAAGTAAAAAAGACCACAAACATTGTAGGAACTAACAAAGAATAATCTTTTGCCATTTCAGTAATTATTATAATAGCCGCTAGAGGTGTTCTAGCCGTTCCTGCAAACAATGCCGCCATTCCAAGCAATACAAACAAAGTAACATTCAAATGCAACAAATAAGCAAAAACTCCCCCGAACATAATCCCAATAAACAATGTAGGAGCAAATGTCCCTCCACTGCCCCCTGATGCTACGGTAAATACAAAAGCCACCAATTTCGCAAAAAGCAAAATAAGCATTATCTTAAAAGTCAAACTTGCATTAATCGCCTCCTGCATCCATCCATATCCTCCCCCCAAAACTTGAGGATACCAGATGGCAATCAACCCTACAACAATTGCTCCCAAAGCAGGCTTAAAATGCGGTTTTATGGGAATAGCCCTGAAAAAATCTCTGGTATAATAATAAAAATTCGCAATAAAAATAGAAAGAACAGCTGCAAAAAAACTAAATAAAATCAACAACAAATATATCCCGAATGTAATATTGAATTTATGAGGAGGAATTATAAAAATAGAATGCCACCCAAACAAAAACCCAGGAATTATATAAGCAATCAATGCTCCAAACAATACAATCATCAACTGAACAATTCCAAATTCACTCTCCAAATATAAAACTTCCATTGCAAAAAAAGCACTGCCCAATGGCGATTGAGAAACTGCACTTAAGCCAGCACCAACGGACAATAAAACCAGCATTTCCCTCTCATCATAAGGAGCATTTCTAAGTCTTGCATACAAATTTCCCAATCCAGCACTAAAAAGAGAAGTAGGCCCAGCTCTTCCAGCCGAACCCCCTGTCCCTATTGTTATTGCAGAGGCTAAAATTTTTACTGGAACTACAATAGGACGAATGTACCCGCCCGTCCTGTGAAAAGCTCTTATTAAAGTATCAAGCCCATGCCCTTCCGCTTCAGGTGCAAATGTATATACCAAAAAACCAGAAACTAAAGCACCCCCAATTAAAATCAAAAAAGCATAAAAAGGATGATATGAATCAAAAATATGAAATTTTAACTTTACAATATCTATAACATCCAAAGGAACATACCCCGCATACAATCCAAGAGTATATTTGCTAATAAAATCCAACAACAACAAAAATATCTCAGCACACATCGAAGTAATCAAACCAATAAGCAAAGCATCCAAAAATAATTTGAAATTTCTTTTTATTTCATGCACTTTTACATCCTAAGCGTCGCAATTAATCTTTTTGGATTACTAATCAAATCAAAAAAATCATAAATATTTTTTAATACAATGTCTGAATTTATTATAGCTTTAGCTGATGCTCCTTCTTCTTGAATTACACAAACTCCAATTTTTGCTTCTTTTAACATAAACGAATCATTAT
>JALVUH010000030.1 GCA_027035735.1 Nautiliaceae bacterium | reverse complement strand
TTTTCATTAACTGCTGGTGTAAAATTTTTAACTTCAGCTGGTGGTTGATTTACATTCAATACTGCTCCAAGTCTTCTTTCAATATCTTGTAATTCTTTGAATGGATCAAATACTGTTGGCCACATTTTCCCCTCCTTTTAATTTTAGTCATTTTAATTATAATAAATTTTGAATTTTTTGTCAAGTAACTTTATATAATTTAACTCAAGTTTTTAATGTTTCTCACTTTTCCACTTTCAAAGGAGTTTCAAAATAAATTGAATTACTAGGATATGCAAAATCGGTTGGATATTTTTCAATTATCTCTTTAATTTTTAGGTTAATATTTTCTCTTATTCTTAAATATTCTTTCCAATCAGAAGTATTTGTAAAAAAATAGCAAAAAATACTAAGAGCACTATCTTCATATTCATCAAAATATATAAGCAAACTCTCATCTTTTGCAATATCAGGATGATTATATAACATTTCTCTAATTTCTTCAACAACTTTTTTTATAGTTTCTATAGAAGTATTATAAATAAGTCCTATTCTCATAACAACTCTTCTTTTATCTCTTCTTGAAAAATTTTCCACATTTGAATTAGCAATAACAGAATTTGGCACAATTATAAGTCTTTTATCAAACGCTCTTATTTTAGTAGTCCTCATTCCTATATCTTCTACTACTCCTTCGGCATCTCCTACTTTTATCCATTCTCCAATCTTAAAAATATTATCTGTCAAAATTGCAATACCCCCAAAAATATTAGCAGCAGTATCTTTTGCCGCAAGTGCAAAAGCAAGACCACCAAGCCCAAGAGAAGCCAAAAATCCTGTTACATTTATACCAAACTCTTGCAATAAAGCAATAATACCTAATGATACAATCAAAACTTTTGTTATTTTAATAATAAAAGAAGCCATTTCTCTTGAAGCTTTTCCATATTTGCCAATTATATGATAAACTGTATCTTCAAATACATTTACTGTATTAAACAAAGCCCAAAACATATCAAAAATCAATAAACCTCTAGTAATATGAATTAATAAATCTCCCCTTACATTGAGAAAATAAAAGAAAAAATAAATACCTCCAATAATAAATAGAAATTTCAAAGGTTCTTTAATAGCTTTAAAAATTTTATCATCAATATCTGTTTTTGTCTTTTTTGTTAATAATTTCAAAAACTTTAAAATATATAAAGTAAAAGCTTTTCTAAATACAAGAAAAATAAAAAGCATAAAAAAAGCAAGAAAAATTCTATAAAGAGGCAATGATAAAAATTCTATATTTAATAAATGAATTATTTCTTTTAATAAATTATTTTGCCCCATTTCCAACCTTTAAAAGATTTTGATTTATCATTATATCAACTATTTTTTTAAATGTAGGCACTGCTGAGGAAGCTGCAAAATAATTAGGCCATTTTGCTTTTATGTTTATAAAAGTAACTCCTATTGTATATCGGTGAATACCATCATTTGCAAAACCAAAAAATGAAGAATTATAAGTCCTTCCATATTTACCTTTTACGCTTCTTTGAGCCGTTCCTGTTTTACCTGCTGTAAAAATCCCATTAATTATAGCGGCTTTTGCTGTTCCTTTTAAAACTACTTTTCTTAAAATATGAAGCATAATCTGTGCATTTTTAGCTGATAAAACTCTTTTAGAAGTAGTAGGTACATTAGCAATTTTTGGAGTTATTTCAATTCCGTTATTATTAAATACATTATATGCTTTTAAAAGTTGAATAAAATTTACTAAAATCCCATATCCATAAGCAGTAGTTGATTTATATACTGGATAATGAAGTTTGATTAAGCTTGGAATATATCCTTTTAATTCATAAGGCAAATCTATTCCACTATATTCTCCAAATCCAAAATCTTTAAGGCCTTGATAAAATTCTTTATTATTTAGTCTTAAAGCGAGTTGAGAAATAACAATATTACTTGAATATACAATAGCATTCTCTGCACTAAGCCAAGCAAAAGGTTCATCATCAATAATTGGTGTTTTCCTCCAATCAGGCTTCCATCTCCCATTATAAGCATTCAAAACTTCATACGGATTTACTTTATTATGTTTTAATAAAATAGCAAATATTATAGGTTTCATTACAGAGCCTGGTTCATAAAGTGTTCTTATAAATCCTATTTTCATATTTTTTATTTCATCTTTTGTTACATCTTCAGGATTATAACGATTTGAAGAAGCAATAGCCAAAATTTTTCCAGTTTTTGAATCCATTACAGCTGCCATAACTTCATCTGCTTTAAATTTTTGTTTTTGAATATCTAATAATTTTTCAATTTTTCTTTGAAGAACTAAATTAATATTTAAAGGTAAATTTTGTCCATTAACTGCATGTTTTATATATACATTATTATCATAAATTATGTTTCCATAAACATCTCTATCACCTTTTATAATTCCATTAGATTTTGCAGATAAAAGATTATTATAATACTCTTCAAGACCATTTTCTCCTCTTTTTTCATCGGCTCTATATCTTCCAAGCACAGGTTCAAGAGTATCTTTATAAGGATAAACTCTTTTAAAAGCATAATCAGTTATAGAATATCCTATCCTAAGCCCTGTTTTTTTATCTGTTACAAAAACTCTTTTTTTATCAAGAACTTTTAAAAGATATTTTAAATTTTGTGCAGTTTTTAAATTTACTTTTGCCAAAATTACATATTTTTTTGATTTTAATAATTTTCTTAGTTTCCATTGAGGTACAGATGTGTAAATAGAAAATAATTTAATAAATAACTCTTTTTTGTTAGGATCTATAAATTTAGGATTAATACTAACAGCATATATTTTTTCACTTTTGGCCACTACATAATGCTTAGTATAAATATTACCTCTTAAAGCCAATGTTTTTTTAATACTCACAGGAGTAAAATAATGAGGAGGTTTATGAATACTTAAATATAAAAAATCTCCAAAAATAACAACAAACAAAAAAGCAAAAATAAGGAAAATAAAAGGAATTCTATAATTATTTTTCATTAATTATCTAAATTTGAGTTTTAAGAAGCTCTTTATATGCATTTATAGCTTTATTTCTGACTTCAAGCATCATTTTCATTTGCATTTCAGCTTTTTGAATTGTAATACTTGCCTGTGCTAAATCTTTTACTTCTCCTGTTGCAATTCCTACTTCTACTTTTTCCGCTTTTTCTAATGCATCATTTGTAGAATCTATCTCTTTTTTTAATAAATCTTCAAAATTATCACTATTTTGATTGGTTTTTGATTTAAAAATTATATTTTGAGAATTCCCTATTTTATTTATAAATGCCATTTCTTATCCTTATGCTTCAAGTATAGATATCGCACTTTGAGCCATTGCTTTTGCACTTTGAAAAGCTGCTACATTTGCTTGATATGCACGGGTCGCTTCTATTAAATCGGTCATTTCAACTACAGGATTTATATTTGGATATGCAACATATCCATTTTTATCAGCATCAGGATTGGTTGGATCATATTTTAAAATCGGTTTTGAATCATCTCTTACGACTTTATCAACTACAACAGTTTCTATAGGATCTTTTGCCTCTAAATTATCATCTCCTGGTTCATCTAAAGGATTAGAGTATGGAAGAAAATCTGCATTGTTATCAATCTCTTTATTTAATACCTCATCAAATGGCACAGCTTTAAAAATAACCTCTTTTCTTCTATAAGGTCCACCTTCTGGTGTTCTTGTAGTATCAACATTTGCAATATTTTCTGCAATTATATTTAATCTAAAACGCTGAGCTGATAATCCATATCCTGAAATATCAAAACTATTTAAAAATCCCATTTTCTAATCCTATATATTTTTTGTATATTCCAAAACAGCATTAAAAATTTGAATATCTTTTTTAATAGCCGCAACTGTTGCATTGTAAGCTATATTATTTTTGGCCATTTCAGATGTCTCCACATCTATATCTACACTATTTCCATCATTTCTCTCAAGATGCCCATCTCTAAAAAATACAACTGGTTTATATTCATCATCTATATCTTTTGGTTCTAAATCCAAAGGAGATGTAATAGCTAATTTTAATTTTTTTGGTTCTTTATTATACAATTTTTCTGCTTCTTTTATTAAAGCATCTTCAAATCTTATATCTCTTGGTTTATAAAAAGGTGTATCAGCATTTGCAATATTACTTGCAATCAAATCTTGTCTAATTTGTCTATAATATAAAGATTGCTCTAAAATATTGAATGTCTTAGTGATATTAAATGCCACTTTCAACCTTTTTTCATTATAAGCAATAATCATTCCAAAACAAAAAATGATAAAATTCTATTAATATTATACTTTATAAAGGAATTTTTTGCAAAGACCAGATATATTAATTTTTATAATAGTTGCAATTCTTATGATAATAGGAAGTGTATTTTCTTATTCTTTGCCCGTATTTTTAGAAATGAGGATGGGGCTATCTCAATTTCATTTTGTAATAAGATATATTGTAATCTCTTTTTTTGGTCTGGGAATAATGATTTTATTTGCTTCATTAAATCCTGAGAAATGGTTTAATAAAATAGGATGGAGTATTTTAATTATCTCTTCTTTGCTCCTTATAATTATGCCCTTTTTACCTCATTCTTTAGCTCCTACCATAAATGGTGCTAGAAGATGGATAAATTTAGGAATTGTAAAATTAGCCCCGGTTGAATTTTTTAAAATTGGGATGATTTTCTTTTTGTCTTGGACATTTACTAGAAAAATGGGTAATAAATCTTTATCAGAAGAATTAAAACAAATTTTTATTTATTTAGGATTTTTAGGATTTTTTTGGTTTTTTATAGTAGCGTATCAATCAGACCTTGGACAAGTTGTAGTAATGCTAAGCATTTTTATATTAATGCTTTTAATCGCAGGAGGAAAATTTCAAACAGTTGGAATTATATTTGGATTTGGAATGATTTTGTTTATTATAGCTATTATTATAAAACCTTACAGAATGGAAAGAATAAAGTTATGGATAAATAGAATGAGTGAAATTTTTTTTCCAAATTCAGATACACATACATCAATTATTTCAAACGGTCAAATACAAGAGTCTTTAAATGCCATTTATCACGGAAAGATTTTAGGAACGGGTATTGGAAATGGAATTTTCAAACTTGGATTTTTAAGCGATGTGCATACAGATTTTGTATTAGCTGGAATTGCAGAAGAGACAGGAATTATAGGAATTAGTATTATAATAATCTTAATTAGTGCTTTAATTTATAGAATTTTTAAAATCTCTTATAGAAGTGAAAAAAAAGAGTATCAATTATTCGCTTTTGGAATAGGCTCTTTAATAGCAATCCAATTTATATTTAATGCTCTAGGAGTAACATCTTTAATCCCTCTAAAAGGTTTAACGGTTCCTTTTTTGAGTTATGGTGGAAGCTCTTTACTTGCCTTATGTACAGGTATTGGAATGGTACTGATGATTAGTAAAAAGGCAAAAATATGATAGCAATAACAGGAGGAGGAACAGGAGGTCATTTAAAAATCGCAAAAGTAATAAAAAATGAACTAAATAAAAGAGGAATTTATCCTATTTATATAGGTTCTACCACTGGTCAAGATAAAAAATGGTTTGAAAAAGATATAGGATTTAGTGAAAAATATTTTTTAGATTCTAGTGGAGTTGTTAATAAAAAAGGTATTCAAAAAATAAAATCTTTAAATAATATTTTAAAACTTTCATTAAAAGCTCAAAAAATTTTAAAAAAACATAATATAAAAAAAGTTTTTAGTGTAGGAGGATTTAGCGCCGCTCCTGCTTCTTTTGCTTCTATTATAACTAACACCCCTCTTTATATTCACGAACAAAATGCTCATATAGGAACACTTAACAAAATATTAAAACCTTTTAGCAAAAAATTTTTTAATACATTTTTTTATAATGATCCTTACCCTGTAGAAGATATATTTTTTGAAAATGCTAGAATAAGAGAAAAAATTAAAACCATAATATTTTTAGGAGGAAGTCAAGGAGCTAGTTTTATAAATGAATTAGCTCTAAGTTTAGCTCCTATTCTTAATAAAAAAGATATCAAAATTATCCATCAAACAGGCTATAAAGATTATGAAAAAGTTAAAAATTTCTATCTAAAAAATAATATAAAAGCAGATTTTTTTGAATTTGAATCTAATATAATTCAAAAAATTAAAAAAGCAGATTTAGCAATTTCAAGAGCTGGAGCCAGCACTTTATTTGAGCTTACAGCCAATAACCTTCCCGCAATTTATATACCTTACCCTTATGCTGCAGGAGATCATCAATATTATAATGCAAAATTTTTATCTAATAAAAATGCTTCATTTGTATATAGACAAAGCGAAATAAAAAAAGAGCTAATTTTAAATATATTAAATAAAAATTTAAAAGAGTATTCACAAAATTTGGCTAAAATTAATAAAAAAAACGGCGCACAATATATCGTAGATGAAATATTAAAGGAGATTTAAATTTGTATTATTTATTTAGAATATTTTATTTTTTAGCTTCTATAAAAATGCTTAGTAAATTATGGTTTGTTGTTTATTATCTTGATTTTTTTAGAAAACCAATCGTATTTAAAAATTTAGATATAGCATTTCCTGAAAAAAGTAAAAAAGAAAAAATTAAAATAGCAAAAAATACTTACAAAAATTTTTTAGGCTTTTTTGAAGATATTATTGAATTTAAAAAAAATCCTTCTAAATATGAAGAAATTGAAATTATTGGGGAAGAATATATATTAGATGCTCTAAAATCAAATAAACCTATTATTTTAGTAACAGGCCATTTTGGAAACTGGGAAATTACTCCTAAATTTATAGTCAGAAAATATAAAAAACCTATGGCAGTTATTATGAGAGAAATTGAAAATCCTAAAATCAATAAATTTTTCAAAAAAATACGCTCAAATGAAGATATAAAACTTATTAATAAAAAAAGTTCTGCAAAAGAAATTATGAAATCTTTAATCAAAGAAAAAAGAATTTTAGGAGTACTTATAGACCAATCTACTAAAAATAAAGAAGCTCCTATTGTCAATTTTTTTAAACCTATTCACTTTAATCCTGCTGTAAGCAGATTAGCAAAAGCTACAAAAGCTATTGTAATTACCGGATTTTGCTATAAAGAAAATGGAAAATATAAAATAGAAATTAAAAAACCTAAAATATTTGAAGGAAATATCCAAGAATTTACTCAATGGCAAGCAACAGAAATTGAAAATATGATTAAGCGCTATCCTGATGAGTATTATTGGTTTCATAATCGTTGGAAAGATAAAAAAGAATTACACTAATAAATTCTAATAACAAAAATGTTTTAGGTCTATACAATAAAACATCTCCACAAAATCCTATTATAAAAACTATAATAATTCCTATGGTTAAAGGAATAGGAGCTAATTTATAGAGATAAATAAAATATAAAATTATCAAAACAAAAGCAATTATCCCTCCATCAATCCATAATTGGAAAAATTGATTATGTACATGTATTAAATTATTTATCTGTTTATAAATATGCGGATAATTTTTTTTAGCAAAATCAAAATACTCTTTTTTAGCATCTCCAGCTCCAAGTCCAAAAATAAAATTTTTAGGATTAGCAGTTAAAATTTTATAACTAATAATATCTGCACCTATTCTTTTCCCCCATGAGGTATTAAAGTTTTTATTATTAATGACCATTATAAGATTTTGCTTTGCAAGATTTACTCTATATTTGAATATAGGACTAAAATTATAAGCTATTATTAAAATAAATAATAATCCTATACTACTTAATAAAAAATATTTTATTTTTTTTAATTTAAAAAAAGAATAAATAATAAAAGCTAAAACAAATGCTAATTGCCCTAATCTTCCACCATTTAAAAATAAATTTGTAACAGCACTTATTAAAAATAATACACTAAAAAATTTTATAAATTTATTTTTCACTTTAAATAAATTATCAAAAATAAGTAAAATTGCAACTGCTAAAAAAATAGAATAAAACGAATGATGCATAAAAGGGGAAGGATTCCAGGAATATGCACTTCTAAAAATTAATCCTAATTTTTTAAAATAAGATACATTTATTAAATTAAAATAGATAGAATAACTAACAATTTCACTAAACAACATCCCAAATAAAAAGGCTGAAATTACTTTTTCTAAAAATTCTTTTTGTAAACTTGTATAAAATACAATAAAAAATATTAAATAAAAAGTAAAATATTTTAAATAAAAAAACAAAATATTATGAATATGATGTGTCATAAAAAAGGCATTTTTAAAACTATTACTAAATAAGGCTGATAAAACTAAAACAAAAAATATTTCAAATAAAACAGAAATTAATTTATTATTTTTTATCTTTATCCATTTTTCTTTGAAATTTCCTTCTAATAACCAAAAAACAATCATTAAAACAATTAAAATATTTGCTCCTGCAATAGAAATAGGAAATACAAAAGCAAATAAAATGAATAAAATATTAAGTATTTTTGAATAATTCAATATATTTATTGACAACATTTTCAATTTTAAACCTTTTTATATTTACATCTGGATTAATTCCTTTAATTTCTTTTATTTTTTTTGCAAACTCTTTTTCATTATTTAAAGAGACTAAATATTTATCATTTCTTAAAATATCTCTTGGACCACATTTAATATCAGTAGCTATCACAGGAGTATTTAAAACTAAACTCTCAACTATTACATTAGAAAAAGATTCAAAAATAGAAGACATACAAAGAAGTTTTGCATTTTTTACAAAAGGATAGGGATTTTTTTGCCATCCTAAAAATTTAATTTTATTTTCTAAATTTAATTTTTTGACTAGATTTTCTAAATTTTTTCTCTCTTTTCCTTCTCCTATAAACCAAAGCTCTTCTTCTATTTCACTGAGTTTATAAGCTTTTATCAAATA
This sequence comes from Nautiliaceae bacterium, assembly GCA_027035735.1. Taxonomy (GTDB): domain Bacteria; phylum Campylobacterota; class Campylobacteria; order Campylobacterales; family Nautiliaceae; genus JALTBU01. Next base: position 2,513 of record JALVUH010000030.1, on the reverse strand, counting down.
TTCATAATTTTTTTCTTTACTTAATCTTCCTACTGCTACAATATAATTTCCATCTATCTTAAATTCATCAGCTTTTTTATAAATCAAATCAAAATCAAAAGGATTAGGTATTATATTTACACTTTTTGGTTTAATATATGAATAAATTTTAAAAAACTCATTTTTATAACATTCATTTAAAAATATTAAATTCTTACTATTATATCTTTTTGAAAATTCAAATCTTTGCTTTAGCCTGACATAAAAATTTTTAGGCTGCAAGACTTTCCCTTGATGAAATACATAAAAACTATTTTTAATATTTAAAATAGAAAGCAAATCATTTGTTCTTAAATTATTAGAAATATAAATATCACATTTATATTTTTTTATTTTATCTTTTAAAATTTTTAACTGTTCTTTTTTATTATCACTATTAACAGTATGAATAAACTTATTATCTTTTATTTCTGTTTTTCCCACAGGGAAATAATGAACTTCATATCCTTTTTTGCTAAATCCTTCCCCTAAAAACTTAACAACTACATTAACTCCACCTGGACTTTCTAAATTAGGACCTAAAAGTGCTATTTTTTTCATAAACAAATTATAATATAATTTTAAAAAAGGTCATAATGGATATCATATTCTTTGCACATAATTCACATCAAGAAAAATATTTTAATATTTTAAATAAAAATTTGCCTTTTAAAAGTAAAGTAGTTAGAGTAACATTTTCAATTTGTAAAGCACCTAAATTAAATTTAGACTATAAAATTAAAGAAATAGAAAATAAATCTAATAATCCTTTTTATAAAACTTTTATAAAATTTCAAGCTCCTTTAATATACTGCTTTTATAAAAAACAAATTAAAAAATATAATCCAAAACTTATAGCTATGTGGAATGGTATAAAATATCCTCAATTTATGCTTACTAATTTAGCAAAAAAGATGAATATAAAAACAATCTTTTTTGAAAACGGCTTTTTACCTGACACAACTCAGGCGGACTGCAAAGGAATAAATGCTCTAAATTCTGTCCCAAGGGATAAAAGTTTTTATGAAAACTTAGATTATTACAAAAAACCTCTGCCTGATAAACTAATACCAAGAAATCCGGTTAGAAAATTAAAAGGAGATGAAATTAATTTAAATAGAGATTATGTTTTTGTACCTTTTCAGGTAAATTATGATTCTCAAATTATTAAATTTTCTCCTTGGATTAAATCTATGCAAGAATTTTTTAATTTAATTAATGAAATTGCTCCTTTATTTAATTTTGATTTTATTATAAAAGTTCATCCAAGCGATAAAACCACTTATTCAAATTTAAAATCAAATAAAAATATTATTTTTGCCACAAATCCAACAGATAAGCTTATAAAAAATGCAAAAGCTATAATTACAATAAATTCAAGTGTTGGAATTGAAAGCCTTTTATTTGAAAAAAAAGTTATTACTCTTGGAGATGCTTTTTATAATATTGAAGGGATTGTAAAACACGCTAACAATAAAAATGAACTTATAAATATTTTAAAAAATTTAAATAATTGGCAAATTGACACTAAATTAATTAAAAATTTCTTAGGATATTTATATTATGAATATCTAATTCCAAAATCGTGGAAAAATCCAAATAAAGAACATTTTGAAAAATTAACTAAGAGGATAAATCAATGCTTACAATGACAATTTTAGTTAAAAATGAAGCCGATATAATAGAAAAAAACATACGCTATCACGCAAAAGCTGGGATTGATAATTTTGTAGTAATGGATAATAATTCAACAGATGAAACACGTGAGATTTTAGAAGAGCTTAAAAAAGAATTTGAAATAACAATAATTGATGAAAAAGGTATTTACAATCAAGCTAAATGGATGACAAAACTAACTTATATTGCAAGAAAAAAATATAATCCAACCTGGCTTATTCCAAATGACGCTGATGAATTTTGGTATAGTGAAAAAAGCCTTAAAGATACAATAAATTCAAAAAAAAGAGTTTTAACAGTTGATAGATTTAATTTTTTATTGCAAGAAAATAAAAAATGGTATGAAAGCGAAGTAAGAGTAGAAAATCCTGTTTTTTACCGCAAAAACACACAATTGAGTGCTGAGAAAATTTCAATAGTTTTAACCAAAATTTCTCCAAAAGTTATAATTAATCCAAAAGGTCTTTTGTGGATTAGAGGCGGAAATCACAAAGCACTTAATATTTTTGATTTTAGGGATTATTTCAAACATTATGATAAAATAAAAAGATTTGAAAAGGTAAAAGTTTTTCATTTTCCAATAAGAAGTTTTGAGCAGTTTAAAAAAAATATAGAAAACAGAAAAAAACTTCTTGAAAACGGTGCAAAAATGGGACCTCATTATAAAAGATGGGTAAAATTACTTAATGAGGGAAAACTTGAAGAAGAGTTTTATAATAATTTAGTTTTTAAAGATGAAGAAATAAAAATTTTAGAAAAATATGGAATTGTAGTAAAGGAAAATAATGTATTACAGCACATCAATTAGACTTATACAA
>JALVUH010000029.1 GCA_027035735.1 Nautiliaceae bacterium | reverse complement strand
TTAAATGGTGGAGGTGTCGGGAATCGAACCCGAGTCCAGAAGCAGATTACCCTAAGCGTCTACACGCTTAGTTGGTTGATTGTACTTACTGCCAGGCTCAACCAACAAAGCCTTATGGCAGTAAGGAGTGCTTAAATTTTCGGAATATCTGTCGCACTCATACAGATATTCCTATCCGCTCTTTACTCTCCATCCGAGGTGGCGGAAAACCTCAGCGGATGGAGGCGCCCTAAATCCCTAATTAAGCAGCAGCTCTAGCTACTGCTGGGCTGTAATTTTTGTTATTTGCTGCGTTTATTTTTAGTGAGCCGTTTTACCGCTTGCTCAGGCGGGCGTGCAGCTTAGGGCTTTCTACCCCTGTCGAAGCCATGTCACCCCCAAGAGGAGCTTCTTAAAGCTCTACTTGCAAGTGACATTGAAATAATATCAAAAAAACCTTAAAAAGTCAAGCATTTTTTAAGAAAACTTTAAGGTTTAAGTTTTCATTTGAGATTATAACATAAAACTTTTGACAAAAATTGTCGTATTATTCTCTTTTTAAAATTTTATCATTTAAAAAATCTAAAATATGATTTTTTTCTTTATAAAAGGAAGCATCTAATTTTTGTTTGTCCATATAATTATTTACCCATTTTAAGAAGTCTATTTCAGGATGATTTTTGTGAAATTCTAAAAATTTCTCAAAAAAATAATCAATTTTTCCGGCTTTTGAGTATTTGATATGTCCAAATGGTAAAAAATTTAAATGTTTTAAAGCTTTCTTTAAAGGTACTTTTTTAATTAAAAAAAGATATAAAACAGCTACTAATCCTGTTCTATCACTTCCTGATTTGCAATGTATTAAAGCAGGATATTTTATTGTTTTTAAAATTTTATAGATTTCATTAATTTTTTCTTTTGAAGGGATTCCTCTAGAGTGAAAGTTTATTTCTATTAAATTTATTCCTAATTTATTACAAGTTTCTCTTTCTAAATCTAACATATGTAATTTTTGAGGGCCTCTTAAGTTTATTATAGTTTTGATATTATATTTTTTTTTGAGTTTTTCTATCTGTTTTGGTGTGGGTTGTGCACTTCTGTATAAATTTTCATCAACTTTATGAAAATTTAGTCTAAAAAGACTAAAAAAATGATGCTCTAAGATATAAGCTTTTAATTTTTTTAGCAATTAATTTCCTCTTTTATTATTTTTGCTTTTTCTTTTATTTTTTTGATTTTTTCGTTATTACTTATATCTTCAAGCAAAACTTTTACAAAAGCACTTCCTACAATTACCCCATCAACATCTTTAGCTTTTTCACGAGCAGTGTTTTCATTTACTCCAAATCCTATAAAAAGTGGAGTTGATGTAATTTCTTTTATATAGTTTATAATTTCACTTAAATCTTCTTTTTTATCAGCACCTGTAATTCCTGCATATGCCACTAGATAAATAAATTCTTTTGGATTTTTAAGGATTGTTTTTATTCTTTCTTTAGAATCAGTTGGAGCTACAAATGAAATCAAAGGAAATTTATTTTCATACTCTATTGCTTCTTCATAAGGTAAATCCGGGATAATAAATCCTTTTATATTAAATTCTTTGGCTTTATTTACCATAAAATCATATCCCTTATGATAAAAATTATTAAAATATCCCATCCAATATGTATCAATATTTTTTGCAATTTTTTCACTTACTTCAAATGTGTCAGTGAGTTTATATCCTTTTTGAAGAGCTCTTTTATTTACTTCTTGAATAATTTCTCCATCAGCTACAGGGTCTGAAAAAGGGATTCCAAGTTCTATCCCATCTACAAATTCACTTATTTCATTTATTAAGTCAATAGTAAAATTTTTATCAGGATAGCCAGTTGTAATATAAGCTATTAATTTTTTCATTATTATCCTTTGGTATAATTATAAAAGATAATGAAATTATAACAAAGGTAGAAAATGAAAAATACCATAAGTAAACTTTATAAAAAAGATAGATTAATTATGATTACTGCTTATGATGCTTTGTTTGCTAAAATCTTTGATGATATTGTTGATATTATTTTAGTAGGTGATAGCCTTAATATGTCTTTTTTTGGTGAAAGTGATACACTAAGTGCTACATTAGATCAGATGATTTATCACACACGTGCAGTATGCAATGGAGCAAAAAAAGCGTATATTGTAACTGATATGCCATTTGGTACATATAATACTCCTGAAGATGCTTTGAAAAATGCTATTAGAGTTTATAAAGAGACAAAAGCTGATGCTGTTAAACTTGAAGGAGGAATTGAAAAAGCTGATACTATCAAACTTTTGAGTGATAATGGAATTGCAGTAGTAGGGCATATTGGTCTTATGCCGCAATTTTCTAGAAGTGAAGGAGGATATAAAGTAAAAGGAAAAGATAATATTTCAAAAGAAAAATTATTAAAAGATGCAAAAGCTATAGAAGAAGCAGGTGCAGTTATGCTTGTGATTGAAGGAGTTAAAGAAGAAGTGGCAAAAGAGATTACAGAATCTATCTCAATCCCAACTATTGGAATAGGAGCAGGAAGATATACTACTGGACAAGTTTTGGTATGGTCTGATATGCTTGGATTTTTTGATGAATTTAAGCCAAAATTTGTAAGACGCTACCTTGAAGGTGCTTCTATTGTTAAAAGTGCTGTAAGAAAATATAAAGATGATGTAATTAGTGGAAAATTTCCAAGTGA
>JALVUH010000028.1 GCA_027035735.1 Nautiliaceae bacterium | reverse complement strand
AAATATGAAAACAATCATCTACAGAAAAATGATAAACATTTAGAACTTTATACTCAATGTATTCATCATAGTGAAAAAAATCTCAATGAGATAGCAAATCATACTCATAGCAATATTTCATTTTTTTTGGATATGGTTGAAGGTAATAAAGGTGTTAAAGTAGAAATTAAGGAAATGAATGAAACTTTTAATAATTTTTTATCTCAAATAGATGAACTTTTGCAATTTGCTGAAGTTGCAAGAGGGAATATTAAAAATTTAAATGATAGTGTTGAAAATATAAATAATATTATTTCTTTAATTAAAGAAATTGCAGATCAAACTAATTTATTGGCATTAAATGCGGCAATAGAAGCGGCAAGAGCAGGTGAAGCTGGAAGAGGTTTTGCAGTAGTAGCTGATGAAGTTAGAAAATTGGCTGAAAGAACTCAAAAAGCTACTACTGAAGTTGAAATGACAATTAGTATTTTAAAACAAAATACTTCCGATATGACCCAAGAGGGTAGTAAACTTGATGATATCATACAAACTATGCAAGAATATTTAAACTCTTTTAAAGAAAATTTTGATGAATTATCCAAATTAGATGTAAAGTTATTTAATAAATTTGAAGAATTAGCTGATACAATGGTTGCATTAGAACAAAAAATTAATAATCTTTTATTTAAAATTAGAAATTACAAGGAACAATTAACAGGAGATGGTAAATATCAAAAGGATATAGGAGTTCATAGTTTTGAAGAATGGTTTGAAGGTTTTGGGAAAGAGAGCTTTTCAAAAACTGATTCTTTTAAAGAAATCAAAAGTTCCCAAGAAAGAATGGAAAAAAATATACAAGATGCAATGACAGAAAATATGAATGATTCGGTATATAATTTTAAAAAAGCAGAAAATGAAACTAATGTTATGTATAAATTACTTGATGATATGATTGATGAAAAGAGTTCAATTAATTATAAGGATTAAATAAATGATTGTAAAAGCTTTTTTTTCAAATAAAAGTTCTTTATTGTTTTGTTTGGAAAATTTAAAAGAACAGGTTAGTAAATGTTTTGATAGTTATGATTTTTTGTTTTTTTCTATCTATCCTGAATATACTTTTTATAATGTTAATAGTTTAATTAGGAAAATATTTAAAACGGAGAATTTTATTGCATTTAATAGTAGTAATATCTTTATTGATGACGAAATTAAGATAAAAGGGGTCGGATTATTCGTAATAAAATTTGAAAATAAAGGAAAAATATCAACTTTTATTAATAAAGGATGTTATGTAGGAAATCTTGAAAAAGTTTCAAATTATTTAAATGAAAATAGAGATAAATTTCATTTAATCATTTCAAATCTTGAAAGAACAGATCATTTTGTAGAAGAGATATCTCATAAATTAAATTATTTTCCTGTAAACAATATAGCAGGTGGGGTAATAGCTGGAGTAAATGTAAATGGAGAGGAGAGAAATTATATTTTTTATGATAATTCTATTTTAAAACAGGGGTTTGTAATTGTTAGTTTTGAAAATGTAGAATGGAAAGTTGGAATTTCTTCTGGTTTTATGCCTTATGGAATTACTTATAAAATTTCAAAAGCCAATGATAAAAGGATATATTTTGTAGATGATGGTAAAAATTTTGGTTATATTTTTAAGAAATTATTAAATGGTATCGAAAATCCAGATATTAGATATACTTGGTATACTCCAATATATGTTTTAAATGAAGAAAGAGGATATATTTCTTCTGTAAGAACAGTTAAAAATATAACTGATGAATATGTTGAGTTTTATGCAAGTGTAAAAGAAGGAGAATTTTTTAAATTATCTTTTGCAACTAAAGAGGAATTAATAGAAGAGGATAAAAAAGTAGCTAATAGATTAATAGAAAAACTAAAAAATCCAGAAATAATTTTTAATTTTTCTTGTTTGGCAAGACAATATGTATTAGAAGATAAACAAGAAGAGGAAATTAAAACCTATACAAATGTTTTTAATGCTCATTTATTTGGATTTTTTACTGCAGGAGAGATAGCTCCAAATGTAAAAAATTATAGATTAATGTTTTATAATGAAACATCAATTCCTGTAATTTTAAAGGAAAAATGATGAGAGAAGAAGTAAAGATTAGACTTTTGCAAAATATTTTAAGAGAAGTTACTAATAAATATGATTATTTTATTCTTCATCAGGAAGAAATTTTAAAAGAAACATTTGAAAAAGCTATTAGAGATCCTTTAACTGGTTTATATAATAGAAGTTTTTTAATGGAAAGATTACAAAGTTTAATATCTAAAGCTAAAAGAAAAGAGACTGAATTAAAATTAGTTTTTTTAGATTTAAATAATTTTAAACAAGTTAATGATATTTACGGGCATGAAGAAGGAGATAAAGTTTTAAAGGGAGTGGCAAATATAATTAAAAATTCATTTAGAGAATATGATTTAGTTGCAAGATATGGAGGAGATGAATTTGTTGTTGTGTTGGAAGAAAATAATGATGATATTAATATATCTCAAATTGTAGAAAGAATTAATAAAAACATAAAAAAATTATTTGAAAAATATAAAATTTCTGTTTCATTTGGTTATGCAAGTTCTAATGAGACTTTAGATATTGAAGAGTTAATTGCTTTAGCAGATGGAAGAATGTATCAAAATAAAAATAAAATGAAAGAAAAAATGTAAAATATTGACTGGGGGGGGG
>JALVUH010000027.1 GCA_027035735.1 Nautiliaceae bacterium | reverse complement strand
AACTTGTAGATACAATTAAACTCTCAAATGAAGCAATAGAAGAGACAATTAAAATTAATAATAATGTGAGATATTTAATTAAAGAGATTGATAAATTATTAAAAGATTCTGAAATTACAGAAAAAATTGCAAAAGACCTTGAAAAAGTTTCTATAGAGCTTAAAGAAATCACAAAAGAAATTAATCAAGAAGTAAATAAATTTAAGGTATAAAAATGAAATATGGTGAGATAGAAATAGTTGAGTTTGATGTAGAAAAAGACCTTGAAATATGGCCAAACAAAAATAAAAAAAATTATAAAATAAAAATTACTTTGCCAGAATTTATGGCAAAATGTCCAAGATCAGGTTATCCTGATTTTGCTACTATTTATCTTGAATATATTCCTAATGAGTGGGTGGTGGAGCTTAAAGCTCTAAAACTTTATATTAATTCATTTATGAATAGATATATCTCCCATGAAGATGCTGCAAATGAAATTTTTGATACTTTATTTAATAAACTTAAACCAAAATGGATGAAAATTGTTATGGATTTTAATCCAAGAGGAAATGTACATACTGTAATTGAGATAGATAGTGATATAATTTCTAAATCTTCTTAATTAATTTTTCTTCTTGAATCCTTATTCGTAACTTTTTTGTGTTATAATAAATAAAGTTTGTTGTTTGTTAAGGAGATAAAATGAATAAGGAGTTTTTATATAAAAAGCTTCCTCCAAATCTCCAAGGATTAGTGGATATCTCTTATAATCTTTGGTGGAGTTGGAATAAAGAAGCAAAAGAGATGTTTGAGCTTATGAATCCTTATCTTTGGAAAGAAGCTTCTGAAAATCCTATTAAATTTTTAAAGCTACTTTCTCAAGATGAGTTAAATAAACTATCTAAAAATCCTGAATTTTTAAAAGAGTATAATTTTGTTTATTCTCTTTTTAAAGAATATATGGATAAAAAGATTAAATTTTTAGATGAAGAGCCTTTGCCAATTGCATATTTTTGTGCAGAATTTGGACTTCATCACTCACTTCCAATATATTCCGGGGGACTTGGATTTTTAGCAGGAGATATTTTAAAAGAATCAAGTGATTTAAATATTCCAATAGTTGGTGTTGGTTTTATGTATCCTGGTGGTTATGTTAGGCAGGTTATTGGAAGTGATGGTTGGCAAAATGGGACAGAAGAGAAAGTTATAAAAGATGAAGCTCCAATTGAAAGAGTTTTAGATGAAAAAGGGAATCATTTAACACTTCAAGTTCCATATATTGACCCAGCAGTTTATGTATCTGTTTGGAAGGTAAATATTGGTAGAGTTTCACTTTATCTTCTTGATACAGATATTGAGCAAAACTCTCCATGGGATAGGCAGATTAGTTATAGACTTTATACTCCTGATATGAATCAACGTCTAAGGCAGCAAGTAGTTTTAGGAGTAGGAGGATATGCAGTATTAGAAAGACTAGGCATTAAATATAACATTTTGCATCTTAATGAAGGGCATCCAGCATTTGCTTTATATGAGAGAATTAGATTTTTTATGGAAAGTGAAAATTTATCATTTGATGATGCTGTTAGAAGAGTTAGAGAAACTTCTATTTTTACAACACATACTCCTCTTGCTGCAGCTACTGATGTTTATAATTTTGATATGGTTGTTAATTATTTTAATGATTATATTAAAAAGCTTGGAATTACTAAAGAGAAATTTCTTTCATTTGCAATAAATCCAGATAATCCAAATGGATTTAATATGACTGTTTTTGCGTTTAATCTCTCAAAATATAAAAATGCTGTAAGTAAAAAACATTTTGGTGTAGTTAAACAGATGTGGGGAAAATTATTGAAAAAAGATGATAAACTTGATTATGTAACAAATGGTGTTCATATTTCTACTTGGATTGGAAAAGATTTAAGTAAATTAATTGATAAAACTCTTGGAGCAAATTGGGTTGATTTTGAAGAAGATGTTGGAATATGGAGTAAAATTGATGATATTGATGATGAAGAACTTTGGGAAATTCATTATCAAAATAAAGTTAAAATGATTAATTTTATAAAAGAAAGAGTTAGAAATAAATGGAAAAATGAAGGGATAGATCCTATTATTGCATTAGCTGAGGGTGCTTTGCTTGATCCTGATATTTTGACAATTGGTTTTGCAAGAAGAATGACAGAGTATAAAAGACCTTATCTTATTTTAAAAGATTTAAATAGGCTTGAGAGATTAGTAAATGATAAAGAAAGACCAATTCAAATTATTTTTGCAGGAAAAGCTCATCCTGCTGATATCCCGGGTAAAAAAATCATCCAGCAAATTTTTAATGTGGCAAAAGATTCAAGATTTGCTGGAAGAATTGCTTTTGTGGAAGATTATAATGAAGAAGTTGCAAAATATTTAGTTAGAGGTTGCGATGTTTGGCTAAATAATCCAAGAATTCCTCTTGAAGCGTGTGGGACAAGCGGAATGAAAGCATCTATTAATGGAGTTTTGCATTGTTCTACAAAAGATGGATGGTGGCCTGAAGGGTTTAATGGTAAAAATGGATGGGCTTTTGGAGGGGATGTAAGTGATGATGAAAAGGATGCAAATGTTTTATATGATTTGCTTGAGAGTGAAATAATTCCTAAATTTTATAATATGGATGATTTAAATTATTCAAAAGAGTGGGTTGGTATGATGAAAGAAGCTATAAAAAGTATTACTCCAAAATTTAGTGCA
>JALVUH010000026.1 GCA_027035735.1 Nautiliaceae bacterium | reverse complement strand
TATAATATGGATGAGTTTAAAGAACTTGCAAAAACTGGTCTTGAAGCTTCTCCAATTCACGAAATAGAGATTATGGAGAGTATGCTTGGCTGGAAAGAATACGAAATGGAAGTTATAAGAGATAAGGAAGATAACTGTATTATAGTATGCTCTATTGAAAATTTTGACCCAATGGGAGTGCATACAGGAGATTCTATAACTGTAGCTCCAGCTCTTACTCTTACTGATAAAGAATATCAAAGAATGAGAGATGCTTCTTTTAAAATTTTAAGAGAAATTGGAGTTGATACAGGTGGAAGTAATGTGCAATTTGCTATAAATCCTGAAAATGGAAGAATGATAGTAATTGAAATGAATCCAAGAGTTTCTAGAAGCTCTGCACTTGCAAGTAAAGCTACAGGTTATCCTATAGCAAAAGTAGCTACTTTGCTTGCAGTTGGTTTTACATTAGATGAAATTACAAATGATATAACAGGAACTACTGCTAGTTTTGAGCCGGTAATTGATTATATAGTGACAAAAATCCCTAGATTTACTTTTGAAAAGTTTCCACAAGCAGATTCTACATTGACTACTTCAATGAAAAGTGTTGGTGAGGTTATGGCAATTGGGAGAACCTTTAAAGAATCTATTCAAAAAGCACTTTGTAGCTTAGAAACAGGTCTTAAGGGACTTGATGAAAGAAAGTGCGATATTGAGACACTAAAGAAAAAAATTAGAATTCCAAATGATGAGAGGATTTTATATATAGCTCAAGGATTTAGAGAAGGACTTAGTGTAGATGAAATATATGAGCTATCAAAAATTGATAAATGGTTTTTAAATCAAATTAAAGAAATAGTAGATTTTGAAAAAGAGATTGATAAAAATATTTTAGAAGATGAAAATAAATTAAGAAAAGCCAAAACATATGGATTTAGTGATGCTAAATTAGCTGAGCTTATAGGAGTAAGTGAAGAAGATATATATAAGGCAAGAAAAAAATTAGGAGTTGAAATTGATTACAATGAAGTAGATACTTGTGCGGCAGAATTTGATACTACTACAAGTTATCTTTACTCTTCTACAAATATTACTAAAAATGTTCCTCTTAGAAAACCAGATTTTGATGATAAAAAAGCCCTTATTTTAGGGGGTGGTCCAAATAGAATAGGTCAGGGGATTGAATTTGATTATTGTTGTGTTCATGCAGCATTTGCTCTAGAAGATTTAGGAGTTAAAACTATTATGTATAACTGCAATCCTGAAACTGTTTCAACTGATTATGATACAAGTGATGTTTTATATTTTGAGCCTATTGATTTTGAAAGAGTTAGAAATGTAGTTGAGAGAGAAAATCCTGATGGTGTAATTGTTCAATTTGGAGGACAAACTCCGCTTAAACTTGCAAAACCTTTAACAAAAATTGGAGCAAAAATTATAGGAACTCCGGCTGAGGTAATTGATGAAGCAGAAGATAGAGAAAAATTTGCAAAATTTATAGCTGAACTTGGACTTAATCAACCAGCAAATGGAACTGCTTTTACAAAAGAAGAAGCTTATAAAATTGCTAATGAAATTGGTTATCCAGTTTTAGTTAGACCAAGTTATGTGCTAGGCGGAAGGGCAATGAGAATTGTTTATAATGAAAATGAATTAAAACAATATATGGATGAAGCTGTGAGTGTAAGTAATGAATCTCCGGTTTTAATTGATAAATTTTTAGATAGAGCAATAGAGCTTGATGTAGATGCAATAAGCGATACAAAAGATGTATATATCGGTGGAATTATGCAACATATTGAAGAAGCAGGAATTCATAGCGGTGATAGTGCATGTTCTTTGCCAGCAGTTAGTATTAGTAAAGAAAAAATTAAAGAAATAGAGGATGTAACTAAAAAAATTGCTCTTAAACTTGGAGTTAAAGGACTTCTTAATATTCAATATGCCCTTCATAAAGATAAATTATATTTAATTGAAGTAAATCCAAGAGCTAGTAGAACTGTTCCATTTGTAAGTAAGGCTACAGGTGTGCCTATGGCAAAAGTTGCTACAAGGGTTATGTGGAATTTAGCATATAATCCTACTATTAATAATGGAAAAGTATTAGAAGAAGCACTTAAATTTTATGATAAATATAATGTAGTAGAATTTGATGGAAATGTATATAAGCCAAAATTAAGAGAACATATTGCTGTTAAAGAAGCAGTTTTCCCATTTAATAAACTTCCTGGAGCTGATTTGATACTTGGACCAGAAATGAAATCTACTGGTGAAGTTATGGGAATAAGTTCAAGTTTTGGTGAAAGTTTTGCAAAAGCTCAAGAAGCTTGTAAAAATATACTTCCTACAAATGGAAAAGTATTTATTTCTCTTACAGACCTTGATAAAGAATTTGCACCTGAAATTGCAAAAAGATTAAAAGAATTAGGATTTGATATTGTAGCAACATCAGGAACTTATAAAGTGATAAAAGAAGCAGGAATTGAATGTGAAAAAGTTCTTAAAGTAAGTGAAGGAAGACCAAATATTGTAGATATGATTAAAAATGAAGAAATAGCTCTTGTTATAAATACAAGCGATAATAAAGCAAGCAAAGATGATGCAAAAATTATAAGAAGAGAAGTATTAAATAATTCAATACCATATTTTACTACTATTGCAGGAATAAAAGCTGCAATTGAATCTATTGAATTTTTACAAAAAAATAAAAAAACAGTAAAATCTCTCCAATCATATTTCAATAACTAAAAAA
>JALVUH010000025.1 GCA_027035735.1 Nautiliaceae bacterium | reverse complement strand
CTTGAAATGCAAGATCCAACTGATCCTATGGATACAGATAAAATGCTTGATGAAACTGCACAGCTTACTACTCTTGAGATGAATCAAAATATGCAATCTACTCTTTTAAAACTTACAAAACAATTAGGTCAAACACAAGAATTAAATACAATTAATGCAATAGGGAAAATGGCTGATACAGGAGAGAGATATTTAGATGTTACAGATAGTGATACTACGAAAGATTTTGATTTATATTTTGGAGATGATATATCAAGTGGAGAAGTTATTATTAAAAACAAACAAGGAGATATTATAAGAACATTCCCATTAGAAGCACATACAAAAGGAGTTTTGAGTTTTGATTGGGATTTAAAAGATAATAATGGAAAAAGAGTTCCTAGTGATACATATGAAGTAACTGCAGAATATACTTCTCCTGATGGTAAAACTCATCAAACGGCACTTGGGGCATATCCGATTGAGTCTATAAAATTTGAAAATGGAGAAGTGTATGCAAAACTTGGAAGCAATTATGTTCCATTTAGCAAAATTAAAGAGATATATGATTGGCAAGGATAGGAAATGACAACTTCATTTTTTAATGGAATTAGTGGACTTAAAAGTTTTCAAAGTGGAATTAATATATGGGGAGATAATATAGCAAATATAAATACTACTGCTTTTAAAGAGTCTATCCCTGAATTTTCTACTATTTTTGCTAAAAATCTTTCATCATCTCCTATCAGTTCTGATGTAGGTCTTGGAAGTATGCTTGATGCGAGTGCTAAAAATATGCAAATGGGAAGTTTAATAAATACAGATAAAACATTTGATTTAGCCCTTGATAAAGAAGGTTGGTTTGAAGTTAAAAAAGGAGATGAGAATTTTTATACAAGAGATGGAAGATTTAGCAGAGATGCTAATGGATATTTAGTTAATGATGAAGGTGCTTATTTAATAGTAGCGAATGCTAATAATTTATTAAAAACTCAAAATGGATATATTGTTAATACTTCAATCAATACAGATAATTTAACTAAAACAGGAACATTTTCTCCTATTTCTCTTCCAAATAATGTAATTTTACCAGCTGTGCCTACTACAGAAATTAAGATAAAAGCAAATTTAAATAATAATGATAAATTAACTAATCCTGCTCCTTCTGATGGAGATTTATATTTTTCTGCCCTTTATGATAAAGATGGAAATTTTTTGAATATGGTAGATGGTAACTCTATTGCTTATACATTAGGAGATAATATCACTTATAGCAATGGGCTTTTTCAAAAAGAGATATGTATAGGTAATGATGTCAAAGATGGAAAAGATGTAAATTTTGATTTTAGTGTAAATGGAAAAGAGATAAAACTAACACTTCCTGATGGAAGTACAAAAGAAGAGATTACTAATGCTTTAGCAAATGCATTAAAAGAAAATGGAATTTTATATCAAATAAATGATAATGGTATTGTAATTGAAGCTCAAAATGCATTAGTTATTAATTCAAATGATGATTATGTAAAAAATGCAGCGGGATTTTTATTTGTATATAAAAATAATCCCACTCTTCCAAATCAATTTAATACATTAAATTCTTTAGCTTCTAAAATGCAAGATGCTTTAAATTTGATTTATCCAAATGATACTAAAGTAAGCGTAGAAGAAGGGAAAATAGTAGTAGACAATATTTCTGATGATACTATTGAATCTAAATTTATAAAAACTCAAAATAATAATGAAACATTTTTTAAAAACATATATTCTGCAGGAAATGTTATTTTACCTCATACTGCAGCAAAAAGTTATCAATTTAGTGCTAATGAACAAAGCTTTGGGGGGTATATTTATGAAGCAAATGGCAATAAAGATGACATAAGTTTCAGATTTTTTAAAAAAGAAGTAACAGCTGATAATACAATTTGGAGAGGTGAGATTTCTATTAGTAATAATGGTAATATTATTTCTCAAAATAATTTTGATTTTGTATTTAATAATGAAGGATTTTTGATTTCTCCTCAAAATATTACACTTACTTCCCCTCAAAATATTACAATACAGACTAATTTAAGCGCTTTTAGGGGAGTAGATAATAAAATATCTTATTCTTTTAATCAAAATGGAGTAGAAGAAGGATATTTAAAAGATTATGAAATTAATCAGTTAGGAGATATATTTGCTAATTTTTCAAATGATAAAAGTGTTAAGCTTGCTACAATTCCTGTTTATCATTTTGTAAATGATCAAGGATTAGAGAGTGTAGGAGGTTCTTTATTTAAAGAAACTTCTAATTCAAATAAAGCATTTTTATATGAAGATGCAAAAGGTAATTATTTGCCAGGAAGCAATATTCATTCTCATATGCTTGAAACTTCAAATGTACAAATGACTCAAGCGATGACAGAACTTATTATAAATCAAAAAGCATTTTCTGCAGCTGCAAAAACGGTAACAACAAGTGATGAAATGATTCAAAGAGCTATTAATATGGTTAGAGGATAGTTGGAATAAAAATTGCTTGTAAATAAAAAAATAAAAAGGATTTCAAAATGATGAGAAGTTTATGGAGCGGGGTTAGCGGACTTAATGCTCATCAAGTTGCGATGGATGTTGAAGGTAATAATATTGCCAATGTTAATACTGTGGGATTTAAATATTCTAGAACAAATTTTCAAAATCTTTTATCTCAAACAGTAAAATCTGCAACTGCTCCTCAGGGAACTCTTGGAGGTAAAAATCCTTTACAAGTTGGACTTGGAGC
>JALVUH010000024.1 GCA_027035735.1 Nautiliaceae bacterium | reverse complement strand
AAAAATTCAAAATGTCCTTGTGGAAGTGGTAAAAAATATAAAGAATGTTGTTTTAAATTTCATAAAGGAAGCAATCCAAAAAATGCACTTGATCTTATGAAAAGTAGATATTCTGCTTATGCTATAGGAGATGCTAACTATATAATTAAAACAACACATAAAAATTCTCTTCATTATGAAAAAGATAGAAAAAAGTGGATAGATTCAATTAAGGACTTTTCAAAAAGCAATTTTAAAAAACTTGAAATAATTGAATTTGTTGATGGTGAAAAGGAAGCGTTTGTAAAATTTAGAGCTTATATTGATGATTATATAATGGAAGAAAATAGCCGATTTATAAAAGAAGACAAATGGTATTATATAGGAGGGGAAAATGAAAATAAATAGATTTCCAAAAATGGCGGCTCTTCAAAAATTCAGAGCCTTAAAACTTGGATTTGATTTAGAGATAGCAGAAGCTATAGGAATAGCAGAGGCTACAAAATATGCAATTTTCAAAAATTTATCATATAAAAAAAGAGTAGCAAAAGAAAAAGAAGAAGTTTTTAAAGAATATCAAGGTAAAAAAGAGCTTGATGATAAAACATTTGAAATTTTTAAACTACAAGCACTTGATGGATTACCTTATGTGGGAGGTAAGGTTTATACAAGTGAAGATTATAAAAGAGCTGTATTTTTAAGGTTTGGAGAAGAGATTGGCAAAAAAATAGAAGAATGGGCTAAAAATATTATTGATAATTGCGATGAAGAAGTATTAAAAAAAGAAACAAAATTTTTTAATGAATGTTGGAAACCTCACAGAGATGAATTAAGTGAGGTTTAAAATCCTTTCCAATATTTTTTTTCAAGTTCTAAAAATTTGTTTCTTTCTTCTTCATTCATAATTCTTTCTGTATATTCAAAATCTAAATTAAAAGGTTTTAATGCATTTTGAATAGAAGTAATAATTATTTGTTTAATATGAGGTGGAACCATATCAAATGGCCATACAAGTGTTCCTTTAACTTTATTATCTTCAATATCAATATCTTGAAGTATTCCAAGAGTGGTAAGAGGTGCATTTATTGCTGGATGTTTTACACTCTCTATTGCTTCAATTATTTTTGCATAATCCATAATTATCTCCTTTTTATTGTAATTTTACTCTTAATTTTATTGCTTTTGCAAGAGAATTTATATCTACATTTTCAAAATGAACGCCTGTTGGAACCCCTTGTGCTATTTGAGAAAATTCTACATTCATATCTTTTAATTTATCTTCTAAAAGCATTATTCTAGCTTCACTTTCAACTGAAGGAGGAAAAGCAAAAATAATTTCTTTAATTTCTTTTTCTTTAATAATATTTTTTAGTTTTTCAATTATTTCATCATCTAAGTGATTTAAAACAAAATAATATCCATTATAACTTCCACTTTCTTCTATAGTTAAAATATCTTTTGAATTTTCTACTATTGCTAATGTTTTGTCTCTATGTGGATTGTCGCATATTTCACATATTTCATGTTCACTAAAATTTCCGCAAATTTTACATTCTTGAACAGATGATATTACATTTTCTAATGCATTTATGAGTTTTAGAGCTTTATATTTATCTTTTGCTAAATTTATTGCTAATCTTGTAGCACTTTTTTTGCCAATACTTGGTAATTCTTCTAAAACTTCTATAAGTTGATTTAGCGATTTTAAATCTTTCATTTTGCTCCTATTTTGGATAAAATATTTGAAATTATATCAAAGGAAATTGATGTGTAAATGTAAAAATAAATTAAGTGAATTTGAAAAATATATAATTTGCGAAAAAGGAACTGAAAGAGCATTTGATAACGAATATTGGAATAAAAAAGAGGCTGGAATTTATCTTTGTAAATGTTGTGATGCACCTCTTTTTAGTAGTGAGCATAAATTTGATAGTGGAAGTGGTTGGCCTAGTTTTTATATGCCTATTGGCAAAATTTTAGAAGCTCCTGATTTTAGAGGAGGAATGATGAGAGTTGAGGTTATGTGTGCTAACTGCATGGGACATTTAGGACATCTTTTTGGAGATGGACCAGCACCAACTGGACTTAGATATTGTATAAATTCAGCAAGTTTGAAATTTATTCCTAAGTATTGAGAGTAAAAGTATTATGTTAATTTTATTTAATTTTTTTATTTTGATATTTTGGAAAAAGAAATTTTAATGAAAATTTAAAGATTTTTTAATGAAATTTTAATTAAGGAAGCAAATGAAATTTAAAGTTAAAAAAATTGAAGATTTAAAATCTGTAATTGATTGTATAGAAAAATCTGGAAAAAATATAATTTTATTAAATGGAACTTTAGGTAGTGGTAAAACTACCTTAGTAAAAGAATTTTTAAAATATAAAAAAATTAAAGATAATGCTACTTCTCCTACTTTTGCTATTCAAAATAGATATGGAAATGTTTATCATTATGATGTTTATCAAAAAAAAGATGAATTTCTATCTCTAGGAATGATTGAAGAGCTTGAAAAAGAAGGTTATCATTTTATAGAGTGGGGGGAAGAGATTGAAGATATTTTAAAAATGTATGGATTTGATTATTTGAAAATAGATATTAAATTAAATGGAGATATAAGGGAGATTGAATGTCAAGATTAGTTGCAAATAATTTAAAAAAATCTTTTAAAAATACTTTAATAATTAAAGGTGTAAGTATTGAAGCAAAGACAGGAGAAGTTGTAGGACTACTTGGACCAAATGGTGCAGGGAAAACTACAACTTTTTATTTAATTTGCGGTCTTTTAACTCCTGATAGCGGAGAAGTGAAATTAGATGAAAAAGATATTACAAAGCTTCCACTTCATAAAAAAGCAAGACTTGGAATAGGATATTTACCTCAAGAGAGCTCAATTTTTAGGGATTTGAGTGTTGAGGATAATTTATATATAGTCGCAGAAGAATATTATAATAAAGAAGAAAAAGAAAAAATTGTAGAAGATTTACTTGAAGCTTTTAATATTGAGCCAATTAGGAAAAGAAAAGGAATAAATTTAAGTGGAGGAGAGAGAAGAAGAGTTGAAATAGCAAGAGCTCTTGTGCCAAAACCAAAGTTTTTGTTTTTAGATGAGCCTTTTGCTGGAGTTGATCCTGTGAATGTAAATGATATAAAAGAACTTGTAAAAACACTTAGTAAAAATAATATAGGTGTAATTATTACAGATCATAATGTTAGAGAGACATTGTCTATTTGTGATGAAGCATATGTCTTAAAAGATGGTAAAATATTAACAAAAGGTAATGCAGAGCATATTATTTCTCATCCAGAGGTTAGAAAATATTATTTAGGAGAAGATTTTAAATTATGAAATTAAAAGCTAAAGTTACAAATAAACTTTCTGCTAAACTTATGCAATTTTTACCAATACTTAAGGCAAGTGTAGATGAACTTGTTGAAATTGCAAAAGAAATAGAAAAAAACAATCCTTTTTTAGAAGTTAGAAATAAAAAGTTTGTAACTATTAGTAATCTTAAAAATGCGATTACTGATGAAATTGAGGCTTTAAGTATTTCACAAAAAACTTTATATGAAGATTTAATAGAACAAATTGAAACTTCAAATCTTTTTCCTACACAAAAATCAAAAAAAATTGCATATGAAATTTTAAATGATATTTCAATTGAAGGTTTTTTTGAAGGAGATGAGGAAGAAATAGCAAAAAGATTAGATATTGATATTGAAAAAGTTAAAAAAGTAAGAGAAAGATTTGTATATTTAAATCCTCCAGGAGTTGGTGCAAAAGATATAAAAGAGTGCATGCTTTTTCAGCTTTATAATCTTGATATAAAAAAAGAAGTTTTTAACTTGGCTAAAAATATGATTGAGGATTTAAAAAATTTACACAAATATAATGATTCAAAATATTTTAATGAAGCGGTTAAAATTATTAAAAATTTAAAAGTAACTCCTGCATTTGAGTATATAAAAAATGATGAAATTATTCCAGAAATTAGTGTTTTGAATATAAATGGAGAACTTCAAATAAAACTTAATGATGAATATTATCCAGAAATTAATATTAAAGAGTGTGATTTAAGTGATGAATTTTGCAAAAGAAAAATAAAAGAAGCGAAAAGTTTAGTTGATGCGCTTGAGCTTAGAAAATCAACTCTAAAAAAAATTGCATTAATGATAGTTGAATTTCAATATGAATTTTTTATAGGAGGAGTTATTAGGCCTATGAGAATAAAAGATTTGGCACAAGAGCTTGAATATGCTCCATCTACTATTTCTAGAGCAATTTCAAATAAATATCTTTTATGTAATAGAGGAATAATTCCACTAAAAAGTTTTTTTTCTATTGCTCTTGATGAAGAGATTTCATCAAATCAAATAAAAGAAGAAATTAAAAATATTATAAAAAATGAAGATAAAAATAGGCCTCTTAGTGATGATAAAATCACAGAAATTATTAATAAAAAATATAATCTTAATTTAGTTAGGCGTACAATTTCAAAATATAGAGATGCATTAGGTATACCTACAAGTAGAGAAAGAAAAAAACTTTATAAAGTTGGCAGATGAGAGTAGGGATTGTTGGAGGAAGCGGATTTATAGGTAGAAATTTAGCAAAAGAGTTTAAAAATCCTTTAATTATTGATAGTAGTTTAAAAAATTTAGAAGAAATTAAAAATTGTGATGTAGTAATTAATTTAGCAGGTGCTACTATTTTAAGAAGGTGGAGTGAAAATTATAAAAGGAAGCTTTATTTTTCAAGAATTGAAACTACAAAGAAGGTAGTAAAAATTATTAATGATTCAAATGTAGTGAAATATTTTATTTCAACCTCAGCTATAGGAATTTATCCAAATAATTGCAGTTGTAGTGAAGATAGTAATTTAGCAGATAATTTTTTGGCAAATCTGGCTAAAGAGTGGGAGAGAGAAGCTTTAAAATGTAAAAAACCAACTTCAATTCTTAGACTTTCAGTTGTTTTAGGAAAAGATGGAGGGGCAATAAAACAGATGCTTTTGCCTTTTAAATTAAATCTTGGAGGAACGATTGGAAGAGGTTGCAATTTTTTAAGTTTTATTGATATTAGAGATTTGGTTAGAATATATAAATTTTTGATTGAAAATAGATTAACAGGAATTTTTAATGCTTCAACCCCTTTTTATACCACAAATTATGAATTTACAAAAACATTAGCAAAAGCTTTAAATAAAAAAGCTCTTTTTATTATTCCTCCATTTATTTTAAAGATTTTATATGGTGAGGGAGCTGAAGTATTGCTCTCTTCTCAAAAAGTGATTCCAAAAAGATTAATTGAAGCTGGATTTGAGTTTCAATATCCAACTATTGAAAAATCTTTATTTACATTATTCAAGTGAGCCCTGTGGGAATCGAACCCACAACCCCCGGATTAAGAGTCCGGTGCTCTACCAGTTGAGCTAAGGGCTCATTTATGAAATTATATCAAATTTAATTGTTTCTTATAATTAAACTTTTTGGTAAATTGAATTTTTCAATAATCTCTTTTTCTTTTTCTCTCATCTCTCCATTATCTATTTCATGGTCATATCCAAGCAAGTGTAAAAGTCCATGAATAAATAAAAGTTTTATTTCATCTTCAATGCTATGTCCAAATTCTTCAGCTCCTTTTTTAGCAGTATCAACAGATATAACAATACTACCAAGTGGCATGCCTGGGATATTTTCAAGAGGGAAGCTTAATACATCAGTAGCTTTATTTTTATTTCTATAAGTTTTATTTAATTCTTTTATCTCTTCATCTGTAGTTAAAATTAGTTCAATGTCTTTATTGGTTAAATAATTATAAATTTCTTCAAGTGTTTTTATATCAAAATCAAAATCACTTCTATTATCAAACTCTATCATAATTACACCTTTTTTTAGTAAAATTATACAAAAAGGCTTATGATGAAAAAAGCTGTAGTAATATTAAGTGGTGGTATGGATTCTACTACTGCTACTTTTATAGCTAAGAAAGAAGGCTATGAGATAATTCCACTTCATTTTAATTACGGACAAAGAACAGAGGCTAAAGAGCTTGAGAGTTTTAATAAAATTTGTGATTATTTAGGAATTGAAAATAGATATATTATTGATATTCCTTTTTTTAAACAAATTGGTGCAAGTGCATTAGTTGATGAAAATATAGAAGTTCCAACTGATGGAATTAAACCTGGAGTTCCTATAACTTATGTTCCTTTTAGAAATGGAATTTTTCTTTCAATTGCAGCTGCAATAGCTGAAAAAGAAGGAGCTAGTGCTATTTATATAGGAGTTGTAGAAGAAGATAGTAGTGGTTATCCAGATTGTAGGGAAGAGTTTATAAAATATATGCAAAAAGCTATAAATGCGGGCACAAAGCCTGAGACAAATATAGAGATAAAAACTCCTCTTATTCATCTAAAAAAAGAGGATATTGTAAAAAAAGCAATAGAAGTAGGGGTTCCACTTGAGCTTACTTGGAGCTGTTATAAGAATGAAGATGAGGCTTGTGGAGTTTGTGATAGTTGTAGACTTAGGCTTAAAGGATTTGAAAAAGCAGGAGTAAAAGACCCTATAAAATATAAAGAGTAAAAATATTATGTTAAGTTTTTGTAATCCAAAAATATATTAAAGGAGAAATATGAAGAAAAAAATACAAAAAGTTGAAACACTTCTTGATGCTCTTCCATTTATCAGAAAATTTTATGGAAAAACTATTGTTATCAAATATGGAGGGAGTGCACAAATTGATGAAAAATTAAAAGAATCTTTTGCTGTGGATATTTTAATGCTTTATATGGTAGGAATTAAACCTGTTATTGTTCATGGAGGAGGTAAAAGAATAACTGAAATATTAAATGCTCTTCATATAAAAACTGAATTTAAAGATGGAATCAGAGTTACTACAGAAGAATCAATAAAAATTGCTGAAATGGTATTGAGTGGAGAAATAAATAAAGAAATAGTAAATATGCTAAATCAACATGGAGCAAAAGCAATAGGAATAAATGGAAAAGATATGTCTTTTATGAAGGCAAAATCTCTTGTAGGTTATACAGGAGAGATTATATCAATTGATGGTGTATTTTTAAATAAGCTTTTAAGTGAAAATTTAATTCCTGTAATTGCACCTATTGCTGCAGGTGATTCTCCAACTCATCCAGGATATAATATTAATGCAGATACAGCAGCAAGTGAAATAGCAGCGGCTATTAATGCAAAAAGAGTTATATTTCTAACAGATACACCAGGAGTGCTTGATAAGGAAGGTAATCTTATAAGTTCTCTTGATAAAAAAGAGATAGAAAGATTAAAAAATAATGGAACAATTGCTGGAGGAATGATTCCAAAAGTTGATGCAGCACTATCTGCAGTTGAAAAAGGAGTAGAAAAAGCTCATATCATTGATGGAAGAGTAGAGCATTCAATTTTACTTGAATTATTAACAAGTGAAGGTATTGGAACAGAAATTAAATAGTAAAATTATTATGTTAAGTTTTTGATTTAAAAATTTATAAATAAAACAAAAAAATTTTTCTTTTCTTCTATCTCCTAAACTGATATAATTCGCGCAAAAAAGGAATAATTTGCCTTTAAGTAAACTTAATAAAGAGCAATATCAAGCAGCTACTGCACCTTTTGGTCATAATTTAATTATTGCAAGTGCAGGAACAGGTAAAACTTCTACAATTGTAGGAAGAATCGCTTATCTGCTTCAAAATGGTATAAAACCAGATGAAATTTTGCTATTGACTTTTACAAATAAAGCTGCAAATGAAATGAAAGAGAGAATTGTAAAAGTTTTTGAAAATGCAAAAAATATTGAAGCTGGAACATTTCATTCTGTAAGTTACAGATGGCTAAAAAAACTTAATAAAAAAATAGTTCTTAAAACTCCAAAAGATATGAAGATACTATTTAAATCTATTTATGATAAAAGAGATTTTAATCGCCTAGGATATGAAGAGAAACCTTATAGTGCAAACTATTTATTTGATATTTATTCTTTATTTTTAAATTCTAATTCTAATTCTTTTGAAGAGTGGCTCTTAAAAAGAGCACCGACTCAAGAAGAGTATATTTTAATTTATGAAGATATATTTGAAGAATATGAAGAAATTAAGAAAAAACATAATTTAGTAGATTTTAATTCACTTCTTTTAAGAATGATAGAAGAACTTGAAAATGGTATTGAAAATCCATTTAAAGAAGTTTTAGTGGATGAATATCAAGATACAAATCCACTTCAAAATAGACTTATTGAAGCATTAAAACAAAATTCTTTGTTTTGTGTTGGGGATTATGACCAAAGTATTTATGCATTTAATGGAGCTGATATAAACATTATTTCAACATTTGATAAGAGATATGAAGATGCAAGAATTTTTACATTAAAGAAAAATTATAGAAGTTATGGAGAAATTTTAGATGTAGCAAATAAAGTTATAAAAAATAATCCTCGTATCTATCCAAAATCTTTAGAAGTTACAAGAGGATATTCAGGAGAATATCCAAAGCTTTTGATGTATGCTGATACATTTGAAGAGTATAGAGATATTGCAAATAGAATTTTAACTTCTACCACTCAAAGAGATGAAATAGCTATTCTTTTTAGAAATAATTCAAGTGCAGATGCAATAGAAGCAATGCTTAGAGAAAAAGGAATTGAATGCAAAAGAAAAGGTGGAGTAGGATTTTTTGAGAGTAGAGAAATCAAGGTAACACTTGATATTTTATCATTTTTAATTAATCCAAAAGATATAATGGCTTTTATTCATATTTTTGAATATGCAAAAGGAATAGGCAGTAGCATTGCTAGTGATATTTTTGAAGCATTAAATATTTTGGGTGATGGTAATGTGATAAAAGGATTTTTAAATCCCGATACTTCAAAAAAAGTTTTTCAAAAGAAAAAAACATCTTATCAGCTTGGGCTTTTTGATGATTTTATACAACTTGGAAGTATTGCTAAGTTTAAGGATTTGGGATTTGAAGAGGAGTTTTTGAGTAATCCTGTACTTAAGCATCCAAAATTAAGTATAGAGGGAGCAGAATTTTTATATGATTTTTATAAATTTTTAAAAAAGACTAAAAGATTTAAAAATCCAAATTCTATATTTAATGAATTAATAAATTCATCACTTTTACAGAAAATTATTCTTTATCTTGCAAAAGAAAGAAGTAAAGATAAAAATGGAAAAATTCAACAAGAACTTTTTGAAGAAAATACAGAAAAAATTAAAAATAAAATAAAAATTTTAGGAAATTTACTTAAAAGATATGATGAACTTGAAAAATTTATTAATGCAATGGTATTAGGAGCTAGTGAAATGAGTGAAGGTAGAGGTGTAAATCTTTTAACAGTTCATGCAAGCAAAGGGCTTGAATTTAGTGAAGTTTATATTGTTGATATGATGGAGGGAAGATTTCCAAATATTAAACTCTCAAAGCCTGCTGGAGGAATTGAAGAAGAGAGAAGATTGTTTTATGTAGCTGTAACACGCGCAAAAGACAAATTATATTTTGCTTTTGCAAAAAGAGATAGAATTAAAAATATAGAATATGAGCCAAGTAGATTTTTAATAGAAGCTGGATATAAAATAAAGGAATAAAATGAATTATAAAGAAAATAATATTAAAAACATAATGCATGGATTTTTCTTAGCAGTTGCAATGACAATTGCAGAGCCTAGTACGATTTTACCTCTTATTATTCATCATTTTACTCAAAATGTAGTCATTGTAGGTATTTTTGTTTCACTTCTTAGAGGTGGAGCTATACTTGTTCAATTAGTGGCTGCTTTTTATGCTCAAACTTTTAAAAAAGCGATGCCATATTTAAAAAGAGTTTTTATTACAAGAGTTATAAGTTGGTTTTTGATAGGACTTAGCATATATTTAATAGGAGATAAAAATCCAACTTTGACATTAGTTTTATTTGGAATATTTTTATTCATTTTTTCATTTTCTGCAGGATTTGGAAGTATTTATTTTAGTGAAATAATCGCAAAAGTTTTTACTAAAGAAGAACGTGGTAAAAGTATGGCAAATAGACAGTTATTTGCTGCAATAGGTTCAATTGTAAGTGGTGGAGTTGCTGGATGGGTTTTAAGCGAGTTTAATCCTCCAAAAAGTTATGCATATTTATTTATGATAAGTGCAATTTTAATGAGTATAGGTATGTTTGCTTTTGCAACTATAAAAGAACCTGTTAAAGAAAATATTAGAATTAAAGAAGAGAGTTTTTTTAAATATATTAAAAATGCATTTTCTTTTTTAAAAAATGATAAAGCTTTACAAATTCAAATTTTAGCAATGCTTTTTAGCTACTCTTTTTTATTCGCATTTCCTTTTGTAATTATTCAAGCAAAGAATACAATTCATCTTACAGGATGGTTAGTAGGTGGATTTGTAACTATTCAAATGTTAGGAGCAATTTTAGGAAATATAATATGGAAAAAACTATCACCAAATTATAAAAAAATATTTTTAATTTCTTATAGTTTAGTTATTTTTTCTTTTATTTTAGTTTTATTTTTTGAAAAAGAAATAATTTATTTTTTATTTTTCTTTTTGATGGGAATGGCTATTGATGGTTTTAGAATAAGTGGAATTAATTTGCTTTTTGAAATAGCTCCAGAAGATAAAAGACCAATATATGTAGCTCTTCAAAACAATATTACTTCAATTGGGCTCTTTTTTTCTATTCCTGGAGGGTTTATTTTAGAACTTTTTGGATATAAATTTTTATATATTTTTACAATTGTAATGCTTTTAATAGGATTTTATTTTGCAAATAAATTAAAAAGTTATTATTAATTTTTGTTATAATTTACATAAAAAAATCTTATAGGAGAATTTTATGAAAAGAGTTTTAATATTAGGAGGAGGATTTGCAGCATTAGAAGCTGCAATTTTTCTTAGGAAATATAAATTTAATGTAACTGTTGTAACTAATAGAGATTATATGTATATTTATCCTATTTCTATTTGGATTCCAACAGGTGAATATAAATTTGAAGATTGTATATTAAAATGGGATGATTTAGCCGCAGTTCATGGTTTTAATGTAATTTATGATGAAGTAAAAGAGATTAAAATAAATGAAAAATTAATTAAGTGTGAAAAAAATGAATTTAGAGATTTTGAATATTTAGTTATTGCAATTGGTGGTAGTAAAATGAAACATAAAGGAATTGAACATACTCTTTCAATTTGTGGTAAGCCAGAAGAATCTATTGAAATAAAAAAAAGACTTGATGAACTTATAAAAAAAGGAAGTGGAAAAATTGCTTTTGGGTTTGGTGGGAATCCAAAAGACCCAAGCAATGTAAGAGGGGGACCTGCTTTTGAAGTTATGTTTAATGTTGATTATAAATTAAGACGCCTTGGAATTAGAGACAAATTTGAACTTACTTTTTTTGCTCCTATGCCAAAACCTGGAGCTAGAATGGGAGAAAAAGCTCTTAAAGCTATGGATTCTTGGTTTGAAAGACTTAATATAAAATCAATTAAAGGCAAAAAAATAAAAGAATTTGTAGAAGATGGAGTGATTTTTGAAGATGATACTAAATTAGAGAGTGATTTGACGATGTTTATTCCAGCTGGAAATGGTCCAGAAATATTCAAAAATTCTGATTTACCTTTAAATGAAGCTGGTTTCATAAAAATTAATGAATATTGTGAGGTTATGCATAACTTTGATGAAACAAGTTCAGAAAAATATCCAATTTTTGCAATAGGAGATAGTGCAGCAATAGATGGACCTGATTGGAGAGCAAAACAGGGT
Organism: Nautiliaceae bacterium; assembly: GCA_027035735.1. GTDB lineage: Bacteria > Campylobacterota > Campylobacteria > Campylobacterales > Nautiliaceae > JALTBU01. The sequence goes on along the minus strand of JALVUH010000024.1, from coordinate 251 downwards.
CATTTAGCAGAGGTAATGGCAAGAGTTACTGCTTTTAATATAAATGAGATGGAAAAAGGAAGTGAAATTAGAAAAGAGTATATTTCACACATTAATATTTTATGTGTAATGGATGCAGGAAATGGAGCTGCTTTTGTATATAGAGATAATAAAAAAGCTTTTATGATACCTTTGCCTATTGTAGGACATTGGCTCAAAAAAGCTTGGGGATGGTATTTTAAAAATTCAAAATTAGAAAAAATTCCAAGACT
>JALVUH010000023.1 GCA_027035735.1 Nautiliaceae bacterium | reverse complement strand
CAATTTATGAGAAAAAAATTATCTGATATGGAAGTTGGAGAGAGCGGAATTGTAAGAAGTATAGGAGATATTAAAGAGCTTAAAAACAGACTAATTGAACTTGGAATTTTAAATACTCCAATAAAAGTAGTTAAAAAAGCCCCTTTTAATGACCCAATCGCCATAAAGATAGGAAATACAACTATTGCTATAAGAAATGAAGATGCAAAAAAAATTGAAGTCGAATTATTTAAGGAAAAATAATGGAAATAGCATTTGTAGGAAATCCAAACACCGGAAAAACTGCACTTATTAACGCAATAGCCGGAAGTGATTTAGAAGTTGGAAATTGGAGCGGTGTTACGGTTGAGAAAAAAGAAGTCACTTTTAAATATAAAAACGAGACTATCCATTTAGCAGATTTGCCAGGGACTTATACACTCTCACCCTACTCTATTGAAGAAAAAGTCACAAGAGAAGTAATCTGCTCTGATATAATTGATGGAATTATAAATGTTGTAAATTCAACAGATTTAAGAAGGAATTTATATTTAACTCTTGAATTAATTGATTTGCAAAAACCAATGATTTTAGCACTTAATATGTTTGATGAATTTAAAAAAAGAGGTTATGAAATTGATTTAAAAGAATTTTCAAAACTGCTTGATATGGACATAATTCCAACTATTGCATCAAGAGGTCTTGGAAAAAAAGAGATAATAGAAAAAATCTATCAAAATGTGAAAAATCAAAAAATTCCAAAACCATTTTCTTATCAAGAGCATATTGAAAAAGAGATTGAATTTTTAATAAACAAAATGAAAAATATTGATTGTAATATCAAAAGATTTTTAGCGGTTAAACTGCTTGAAAATGATGAATTTGCCTTTAACAAACTAAAAGATTATCCCGAAATTTTAAATTTTACAAAAGAGGCACAAAATAGACTTAAAAAACATTTTGGAATGGATGTTAAAAAGTTTATTGTGGAGTATAGATATCAAAAAATTGATGAAATTTTAGAAAAAGTGCTTAAAAAACCGATAATTGACAAAGTAATTTTAAGCGATAAATTAGATAATATTTTACTTAACAAATATCTTGGAATTCCAATTTTTTTTGTAATAATGTTTTTAGTTTTTCAATTAACTTTTTCAGGCTCACAGCCTCTTGTAAACTGGACAAACTGGTTTTTTCAAGATTACTTAGCAGATAAATTAAAAATTTTTTTATCCCCTTTTCCTTCTTGGATAAGCTCACTTACAATAAATGGAATTATTGCAGGTGTCGGGCTTGTTTTATCGTTTTTACCGCTTCTTGCACTACTTTATTTTTTTATGGCTATTTTACAAGAGAGCGGATATATGGCAAGGTTAGTTTTTTACTTGATAAAATAGCTTCAAAAATAGGACTTAAAGGAAACGGGTTTATATCTTTAATTTTAGGATTTGGATGCAATGTTCCGGCAATCTATTCAACACGCTCTATGAGCACATTTAGAGAAAGAGTAATTTTAACTTTAATGATTCCTTTTATGAGTTGCAGTGCAAGATTTCCTATTTATGTGTTGTTTGCATCTCTTTTTTTTGCAAAGTATAAAGCTTTAATAATTGTCAGTCTTTATATTTTAGGAATTGCAGTAGCTTTTTTTGTAGCGTTTATTGCAAACAAAATATTGCCAAAAAATGAAGTTAAACCGTTTTTTTTAGAACTTCCAACCTATCATATCCCAACTATGAAAGCCATATGGAATTTAATGTGGCCAAATATAAAAGACTTTTTAGTAAGAGCTGGGACTTTGATTGTTTTTGCAAGTGTAATTTTGTGGGGAGTTATGAACCTACCGCCTCATTCAACTCCTAAAACTTCATATCTTGCAAAAATATCAAAAGAGATAACGCCAATTTTTAAACCTCTTGGATTTGGAGAGCATTGGGAAGTTGTAGCGCCTTTAATCCCAGGAACTCTTGCAAAAGAGATTTTAATAAGCTCAATGGGAACAATTTATGGAGTTGAATTAAACAGCGCTAAACAAAAAATTCAGCTAAAACTTTAGAAGAGAAAATCCGCTCATCTTTTCCAAATAAAAAAGCTGCCTTTACATATTTAGTCTTTATTTTGCTTTATATCCCATGTGTTTCTACAATGGCAGCTATAAAAGCGGAGTTTGGCTGGAAATTTTTAATTATAGAAATTACGCTTTTACCGATAATTGCTTATATCGTGAGTTTATTTATTTATCAGAGTTTATCTCTTTTTTAATTTTTGATAATAACTCTTTTTTCATCTCTTCTACTAATTTTTCAAACTCTTCATACCCTTTCCCATCAGGATCAACAAAGCCTATATGAATAGTTTTTACCTTTTTAGGAAAAGTTGGGCAAGTCTCTTTGGCATTGTCACAAACAGTTACAACCAAATCAAAATCAATATCCATAACTTCATCTATATCTTTTGAGTGATAATTTTCATCCCAAGCACCTTCTTTCATTAAAACTTTTTTAGCATTCTCATTTACTCTCCCGCTTGGATTAACTCCGGCACTATAAGCTTTTACTCCATCAAGATATTTATTAATTAAACCTTCTGCAATTATGCTTCTACAACTATTTCCAGTGCAAAGAACTAAAACTTTTTTCATATTACCTCCAATGTAAAAAATAAAACTATTGGCGTTACAATCATACCAAACTTTAAATACTGCCAAAAAGTTATTTCAATTCCTTTTTTTCTTAAAACATCAAACCACAAAAGAGTTGCAAGTGCTCCTATTGGAGTTAGTTTAGGTCCAATGTTTG